>NZ_JBEPDB010000020.1:0-109846 GCF_040300025.1 Dactylosporangium sp. NPDC000555
CGGCCGCAACGCGCGAAGGACGCGCGAGCGCTACGCGCGGCCCGGCCCGGCCCGGGTGCCGTGCGGCCGACGGCCGCCTGGTGTCCAGGCGCTGCACGGCGACTGGCCCGGCCGCCGCTCGCGTCTGACACCCAGACACAACGTGCGGATGACGCGCGAGCGCTGCGCGCGACCTGGCCCGGACGCAACGCGCGAAGGACGCGCGAGCGCTACGCGCGGCCCGGCCCGGCCCGGCCCGGGTGCCGTGCGGCCGACGGCCGCCTGGTGTCCAGGCGCTGCACGGCGACTGGCCCGGCCGCCGCGCGCGTCTGACACCCGGACGCAGCGAGCGCCGCATGGCTGACGGCCGCCGATGCCCGGTCGCCCCGCGTGGCTCGGATCCGCGTGCGGTATGCGGGTGCCGCGTGCGGCTGACGTCCAGGCGCCATACGACCAGCAGTCGCCTGACCGTCGACCGCCGCGCGGTTGGCAGCCGGGCGCTGCATGCGGCTCGCGCACGGCCGGGCGGCTCAGGCGGACTTCGGCGGTGCCCAGCCCCTCGTGCCGGTGGGCGTGCTCAGGGTCTCCAGCAGCCCGAGCAGGCTCAGCACCCGCCGCACGCCCGGGCTGGGGTTCACGATCCAGAGGTCGCTGCCGCTGCCGATCGCGTGCGCCCGCGCCGAGACGAGCTTGCCGATCGCGGTCGAGTCGATGAACGTCACGAGCTCGAAGTCGACCTCGACGGCCCGCGCCCGCACGTCGTCGATGGCCCGGAACAGCACGCTGCGCAGCTGTGCGACGTTCTCGACCGTCACCTCCCCCGCGGCCCGCACGCGCAGCGCCTGGCCGGGCAACGGCTCGACGGTGATGTGCAACTCCGGAAACACGGCGAAACGATCGGCGGGACTCATCCGGCTCACCTTCCAGGATCCGAGCCGCTCCCACGATACGGGCACTCACCCGCCGAGTCACCCAACGACTACACCTAGGCCACCCCGGCCGGCCGGAACTGCACGCTGACCCGGGGACCCACCGGACGAGCCGTCTTCGGGATCGCGTGCTCCCACGTCCGCTGGCACGAGCCGCCCATCACGATCAGATCCCCGTGCCCGAGCGGGAACCGGACGCTGTCGCCGCCGCCGCGCGGCCGCAGCAGCAGCGTGCGTGGCGAGCCGAACGACACGATCGCGACCATGGTGTCGAACCGCGCCCCGCGCCCGATCGTGTCGCCGTGCCAGGCGACGCTGTCGCGGCCGTCGCGATAGAGGCACATGCCGGCGGTCATGAACGGTTCGCCGAGCTCCTCGACGTAGTGGGCGGTCAGGCGGCGCCGCGCCTCGGTGAGCAGCGGGTGCGGCAGGGTCTCCTCGGCCGCATACCACCGCAGCAGGCGCGGCACGTCGACCACGCCGTCATACATCTTGCGGCGCTCGGCGCGCCAGTCGACCTCGTGCAGCAGGGTCTGCAGGATCGAGTCGGAGCCGAGCACCCAGCCTGGCAGGTGATCGACCCAGGCCCCGCGGCTGAGGTGATGGCGCGTGACCTGGCCGGTGAGCGACCCCAGGGAGGGGCCCGCGACGTCGAACATCGACGGCTGGTACGCGAGGTCAATCATGCCTGGAAGTCTACCCCGAATTCGAACAGGCGTACGACCGAACACGCGATTCGGCGAAAGGCGCTCAGCGGACGCCGGCGAGCCGGGGCGGTGCGGGCAGCGACACGGCGGTCGGGTCCTCGATCATGCGCTCGACGACGACGCCGGCCCCGCCGCGGGCGGCCGCCGTGAAGCCCAGGTGCGAGGCGACGAAGTGGCAGCGCGCGGCCGTGGAGGCGACCGCGAGCCGGGCTAGGTTGGCCTGCGCCGACGGGATGAGGTGGTCGGCGAGCTCGGCGAAGTATCCGCCGAGCACGATCACCCGCGGGTTGAACAGGTTGACCAGGATGGCGCCGCCGTGGCCGAGCCAGCGGCCCACCTCGGCGACGGCGTCGGCGACGTTGCGGTCGTCGGCGGCGAGGCGGCGGGAGATCTCGGCGATGCGCTCCTGCGGGTCGGGGATCGGGCCGTCGCCGGGTCCGTACGCGGCGTCGGGGGTGGCCCGGCGGACCAGCTCGGCGAGGCCGACCTTCGTCTCCCAGCAGCCGACCCGGCCGCAGCCGCAGGGGTCGCCGCCGGGCTCGACGGGCAGGTGGCCGACCTCGCCGGAGAAGCCGTCGGCGCCGCGCAGCAGCCGGCCGTTGACGATGACGCCGCCGCCGACGCCGACCTCGCCGGTGAGGTAGACCAGGTCGTCGGTCCCGGCCGCGACGCCCCAGGTGTACTCCGCGAGCGCGGCCAGGTTGGCGTCGTTGTCCACGCCGATCCACAGTCCCGGCGCGAGCCCGTGCGCGAGCCGGGCTGCGACCGGCACGTCCCGCCAGCCCAGGTTGGGCGCGAGCACGACCACCCCGCGCGCCACGTCGACGAGGCCGGGCACCGCGACGGTGAGCCCGACGGGGGTCACCCCGCGGCGCACCAGCTCCGCCAGGGAGCGCCGGGCGGCCTCGGTCAGGTCGTCGAGGCAGCGCTCCACGTCGCGGTGCATGGCGTCGAAGCTGATCCGCTTCTCGATGACGGTGCGGCCGGTCAGGTCGCTGCCGTGCACGGCGAGATAGTCGACGTTGATCTCGATGCCGACGGCGCCGATGTCGGGGCTCAGCGCGATCCCGCGCCCGGGCCGCCCGGCCCCGCCGGAATACTCGGCGCCGATCTCACGGACCAGCCGCCGGGCGAGCAGCTCGTCGACCAGGCTGGACACCGTCGCCTTGTGCAGGCCGGTGGCCGCGGCGATCGCGGCCCGCGAGCGCGGCCCGTTGGCGCGGATGTGCCGCAGCGTGCGGGTCAGGTTGGCCCGACGCAGGGCGAGCTGGTCGGTCGGCTCCTCGGCGGACCCGGCCCCGGCGCGCTCCTTGTTCACCATCGCAGCCCTCCCCGGCGCCGCGCCGTCCGCAGCGGCATTGACACCTTTTTCGCGATCCGACGAAAGTCCGGCCGGCCGCTCCGACAACGTCCGCGAGTCAGCCGCATCGGCGCGCCCTATTCGTCGGTCCGTCCGACGAATCAACCACGAAACATCCCGGTAACACCAGACCTGCGGGCAACGAATCACGAACGTTTCGGTGGTGGGCCGCGCGAGTCCACAACAGCCGCGCACGATCCAACGCGGCAACCCCACGGGATGTCACACGACCAAAGACCGGCGTCACTGTCCTGACGACTCAAAACGCCCAGACCGTTGACGAGCCGGTGGCAAGTCTGCAACATTTGGCGCAACACAGTGCAAGATTCATACAAGCGCTCGACAGACTTACGCTGCTCTCCGCAACTCGATCACAGCCGCACCGCCAACCGGCTCGATCGCCAACCGCCCCGCCTACGGAGAGGCCGACCACCGTGCAGCGGCACCTGCAGCCCCACGGTCGCGCACCACCCGCGCGGCCGGTGTAAGAACCCGACCGCCATCGACCGTCTTCATGTGGCCGCCACCGCACAGGACCGTACCCGCCGGACCGCACCGCCAAACCCCGCCGCCACCGTGCGGGAAGCCGTCCGGCGAACCGACGCCGACCCCCGCCAAAGCTTCGCCCGATGCGTCCAATCCCGTCATCGCGGGTCGCAGGTCGAGTCACCGTCCGTCCGCACGCGTCGCCACGCCTCCGCACCACCACCCCGCTTCGACGCATGAGATGACACGACGAAGGAACCCGATGAGCAGAAGGCTCGTGATGCGAAGGGTGCTCGCGGTGTTCGCCGCGGCCACCCTTGTCGCGGTGACGGCGCAGACGCTGCCGGCGCAGGCCGCCGGCGGCCCCAACCTCGCCAGCGGCCGCCCCGCCACCTCCAGCAGCAACAACGGCGCGAACGGCATCGGCAACATCAACGACGGCAACCAGGGCACCTACTGGGAGAGCGCCAACAACGCCTGGCCCCAGTGGGCGCAGATCGACCTGGGCAGCGCCAAGAACATCGACCAGATCGTCCTGAAGCTGCCTGACCTCAGCTCGTGGCAGACCCGGACGCAGACGCTGTCGATCTCCGGCAGCAACGACGGCACCGGCTACAGCACGATCCTCGGCTCGGCCGGCTACGTGTTCAACCCGGCCACGCACAACACGGTCAACATCAGCTTCAACGCCACGAACACCAGGTACGTCCGGCTGAACTTCACCGCCAACACCGGCTGGCCGGCCGCGCAGATCTCCGAGTTCGAGATCTACGGCGTGTCCACCGGCTCCAGCACCAACCTGGCCGCCGGCAAGTCGTTCAGCTCGAGCAGTGTCAACGGCCAGTTCGCGGCCGCCAACGCGGGCGACGGCAACCAGAACAGCTACTGGGAGGGCACGAACAACGTCTTCCCGCAGTGGCTGCAGGTCGACCTGGGCGCGGCGGTGCCGGTCAGCTCGGTCGTGCTGAAGCTGCCCGCCTCGTGGGGGGCCCGCACCGAGACGCTCTCGGTGCAGACCAGCACCACCGGCACCTCCTTCGCCGACATCGTCGCCTCCGCGGGGTACAACTTCGCTCCCGGCAGCAACAACACGGTGACCATCCCGTTCACCCAGACCACGGCCCGCTACATCCGGGTCAACATCACGGCCAACACCGGCTGGACGGCGGCGCAGATCTCCGAGCTGGAGGTCTACGGCCCGTCGACGGGTGACACCCAGCCGCCGACCGCGCCGGGCAACCTCGCCTACACCCAGCCGGCCAGCGGGCAGATCAAGCTCACCTGGACCGCCTCCACCGACAACAGCGGCTCGATCGCCGGGTACGACGTCTACGCCAACAACTCGCTGGTCACCAGCGTGGCCGGCAACGTGCTGACGTACACCGACAGCCAGCCCGACTCGGCCACGGTCAGCTACTACGTCAAGGCGCGCGACGCCGCCGGCAACCAGTCGCCGGCGAGCAACACGGTGACCCGCACCGGCACCACCCCGGACACCCAGCCGCCGACCGCGCCCGGCAACCTCGCCTACACCCAGCCCGCCAGCGGGCAGATCAAGCTCACCTGGACCGCCTCCACCGACAACAGCGGCACGATCGCCGGGTACGACATCTACGCCAACAACTCGCTGCGCTCCAGCGTCGCGGGCAACGTGCTGACCTACACGGACAACCAGCCGGACTCGGCCACGGTGTCGTACTACGTGAAGGCCCGCGACGCTGCCGGCAACGCCTCCGCGGCGAGCAACACCGTCACCCGCACCGGCACGGGCAACCCGCCGCCGGGCACCAACGTGGCGCTGGGCAAGCAGATCGAGGCCAGCGGCTCGGTCTTCACGTTCGTGCCGTCCAACGCCAACGACAACAGCGCCACCACCTACTGGGAGGGCGCGGCCGGCTTCCCGGCGACCCTGACCCTCAAACTGGGCGCCAACCACGACATCTCCAAGATCACGCTCAAGCTCGACCCCAGCGCCGGGTGGGGCGCCCGGACCCAGAACCTGCAGGTCCTCGGCCGTGAGCAGAGCGCGACCTCGTTCACCAACCTGGTATCGGCGGCGGACTACCGCTGGGATCCGGCGACCGGCAACTCGGTGGACATCACCGTCTCCGCCCGCGTCGCCGACGTTCAGCTGAAGATCAACTCCAACACCGGGGCCCCGTCGGGCCAGATCGCCGAGTTCCAGGTCTTCGGCACCCCGGCGCCGAACCCCGACCTGCTGATCACCGCCCTCACCGCGGCGCCCGCGTCGCCGGTGGAGACCGACTCGGTCAGCCTGACCGCGACGGTGAAGAACGCCGGCAACGCCGCGTCCGGCGCGACGAACGTCAACTTCTACCTCACCACGCCGCAGGGCACCGTCAAGGCCGGTACCGCCAACGTGACGGCCCTGGCCGCCGGCGCGCAGAACACGTTCACCGCGAACATCGGCCCACGCACCGCGGGCACGTACACGGTGAGCGCGAAGGTCAACGAGGACAACTCGGTCATCGAGTCGGACACGACCAACAACTCGTTCACCAGCCCCACCAGCCTGGTGGTGGCGCCGGTACAGAGCTCCGACCTGATCGCCTCGCCGGTGGCCTGGTCGCCGAACAACCCGTCCGCGGGCAACAACGTCACGTTCACCGTGGTCATCAAGAACCAGGGCACTCAGGCCTCGGGCTCTGGTGCGCACGGCGTGACGCTCACCCTGCTCAGCTCGACGGGCGCGACGGTCAAGACCCTCACCGGCTCCTACACCGGCACGATCGCCGCGGGCGCCAGCTCGCCGGTGATCACGCTCGGCACGTGGGCGGCGGTCAACGGCAAGTACACCGTGCGCACCGTGCTCGCCGCGGACACCAACGAGCTGCCGATCAAGCAGGGCAACAACACCAGCGACAACCCGCTGTTCGTCGGCCGCGGCGCGAACATGCCGTACGACATGTACGAGGCCGAGGACGGCACCGTCGGCGGCGGCGCGCAGGTCGTCGGGCCGAGCCGTGACATCGGCACCATTGCGGGCGAGGCGTCCGGCCGCAAGGCCGTCACGCTGAACTCGACGGGCTCGTACGTGCAGTGGACGACCCGGGCCAGCACCAACACGCTGGTGACCCGGTTCTCGATCCCGGACGGCACCAGCTCGACGCTCAACATCTACGTCGACGGGACCTTCGCCAAGTCGATCTCGCTGACGTCGAAGTTCGCGTGGCAGTACGGCAACGAGGCGTCGCCGACCAACACCCCCGGCAGCGGCCCGCGGCACATCTACGACGAGGCCAACATCCTGCTCGACAACACGGTGCCGGCCGGACACACGATCAAGCTGCAGAAGGACGCCGCCAACAGCGGCACGTTCGCGATCGACTTCATCAACCTGGAGCAGGTCTCCCCGATCGCGAACCCGGACCCGGCCAAGTACATCACGCCGGCCGGCTTCGCGCAGAAGGACGTGCAGAACGCGATCGACAGCGCGCGGCAGAGCACCACGGCCCTCGGCGTCTACCTGCCGGCGGGCACGTACATCACCAACGAGAAGTTCAACATCGGCGGCAAGGCACTGCAGATCGTCGGGGCCGGGCCGTGGTACACGAAGTTCTTCACGCCGCAGGACCAGCAGAACACCGACGCGGGCTTCCGGGTCGAGACCTCGGCGAACGGCTCCACCTTCAAGAACCTGTCGTTCTTCGGCAACTACGTCGAGCGCATCGACGGGCCCGGCAAGGTCTGGGGCGAGCTCAAGGACAACCAGAACCTGACGATCGACAACGTCTGGGTCGAGCACACCGTCTGCATGTACTGGGGCGTGCACAACAACAACATCAACATCAGCAACAGCCGCATCCGTAACACGTACGCGGACGGCATCAACTTCACCAACGACACGACCAACACCCACCTGAACAACATCGACGCCCGCACCACGGGTGACGACTCGTTCGCGCTGTTCTCCGCGACCGACGGCGGCGGCTCGGTGGGCAACCACGACAACCTGTGGGAGAACCTGTCCGCGACGCTCACGTGGCGGGCGGCCGGCCTCGCGGTCTACGGCGGGTACAACAACACGTTCCGCAACCTGTACATCGCGGACATGCTGACGTACTCCGGCATCACGCTCAGCTCGCTGGACTTCGGCTACCCGTTCGTCGGGTTCGGCCCAGGGTCGACGCCGACGAACATCCAGAACGTCTCGCTGGTGCGCGACGGCGGTCACTTCTGGGGCAACCAGGCGTTCGGCGCGATCTGGGTCTTCTCCGCCTCGAAGCAGTTCCGTGGCATCCGGGTGTCCGATGTGGACATCGTCGACCCGACGTACTCCGGCATCATGTTCCAGACGAAGTACACCGGCAACTCGCCCGAGAACCCGGTCACCGACACGGTGTTCACCAACGTGAGCATCAGTGGCGCGAAGCGCAGCGGTGACGCGTACGACGCGAAGTCCGGCATCGGCATCTGGGTCAACGAGATGCCCGAGCCCGGTCAGGGCCCGGCCGTCGGCTCGGCGACGTTCAACAACCTCACCTTCTCCAACAACGCGGAGAACATCCGCAACAGGACCAGCACGTTCACGCTCATCATCAACCCGTAACCCGCACCAACTCAGACGGCCGCCGGGCACCCGCCCGGCGGCCGTCGCCGTTGCGGCCCAAGGACACGCTTCGGCGGGCCGACGCGCTGGTGGTGACCGTGCTCGCGGCCGGCGGCATCCGCCCGGCCGACGCCCAGGCCGGCGGCGAGGAAGAGGCGTGGGACGTCGGCGCGCTCGCCGCCGGACACCGCGACCCAGGTGGCGATCCCGGAAAATGAGATTGTCGTACCGAATTATGAGAATCAAATACTACAGTCCGAGACATGCCATCCAACGTCTACACCCATGGACACCACGAGTCGGTCCTGCGCTCCCACCGCTGGCGCACCGCCGAGAACTCCGCCGCCTACCTGCTGCCGGTGCTCAACGGCGACATGAGGGTCCTGGACGTCGGGGCCGGGCCGGCGACGATCACCCGTGACCTGGCCGCCCGGGTGGCCCACGTGACCGCGCTGGAGGTCACCGAGGAGGCGGTCGGCGTGGCCCGCGACGGGCTGGCCGGCATCGGCAACGCCGAGGTCGTGCTGGGCGACGTGCACGCGCTGCCGTTCCCCGACGACACGTTCTGCGTGGTACACGCCCACCAGGTGCTGCAGCACGTCGCCGACCCGGTGCTGGCGCTGCGCGAGATGCACCGGGTGTGCAAGCCTGGCGGCTACGTGGCCGCGCGCGACAGCGACTACGCCGGGTTCGTGTGGTATCCGCGGGTGCCGGAGCTGGACGACTGGATGGCGCTGTACCAGCGGATGGCCCGCGCCAACGGCGGCGAGCCCGACGCCGGGCGGCGGCTGCTGGCCTGGGCCCGCGAGGCCGGCTTCGCCGAGGTCACCGCCACGTCGAACACCTGGTGCTTCGCCGACGACGAGGACCGCGCCTGGTGGGGCGGCATGTGGGCGGACCGGGTGCGCACCTCGGCGATGGCCCGGCAGGCTCTGGACGCCGGTGTACCGCAGGAGGAGCTGGACCGCCTCGCCGACGGCTGGCGGCGCTGGGCCGCCGACGGTGACGGATGGCTGTCCATCCTGCACGGCGAGATCCTGGCCCGTCCAACAGCCCGTTCGTCAGCACGCCCTACCGTGGCCGACGGGTTCCGGGCGTGACACCATGCTCGCCGTGAGCCGAGATCAGTTGCCCCCCGACCTGCACACCCACACCCAGTTCTCGTGGGACACCACGGCCGGGGACATGGACGGCTCGTGCGCCCGGGCGGTCGAGCTCGGACTGCCGGCGATCGCGTTCACCGAGCACACCGACTTCGTGTCCTGGACCGTCGACGCGGCGCTGCTGCCGGAGCGCATGGCCCGCCACCTCGCCGACCCCACGCACCTGGCGCCGCCGCCGCTGGACGTGGCCGGATACCTGGAGGCTGTCGACCGGTGCCGCGCGAAGTACCCCACCCTGAAGATCATCACCGGCGTCGAGCTCGGTGAGCCGCACTGGTTCGCCGAGCAGGCCGCGGCGCTGCTCGCCGGCGCCCCGTTCGAGCGCGTCATCGGCTCGCTGCACTCGCTCAGCGTCGACGGCCGGCACCGCCTGGTCGAGGACGAGTACGCGCTGCGCGGCGTCCCCGAGGTCCTGCGCGACTACTTCGCCGAGACGATCCGCATGATCGAGACGTGCGGCGACTTCTCGACGCTGACGCACCTCGACTACCCGGTGCGCTACCTCCCCGCCGGCTACGAGTTCCGCCTCGCCGACTTCGAGGACGAGGTCCGCGAGGTGCTGCGCGTCCTGGCCGGCACCGGGCGCGCCCTGGAGGTCAACACGCGCCGGACCCTGGAGCCGGACCTGCTGCGCTGGTGGCGCGAGGCGGGCGGCACGGCGGTGAGCTTCGGCAGCGACGCCCACCGCCCGGACATGGTGGCGGCCGGTTTCGCCGAGGCTGCCTCCCTGGCCGAGTCCACCGGTTTCCGACCGGGCCGGCACCCCTACGACCACTGGATCCGCTGACCATGAGTCCAGCCAAGCGGGGAACTCACCAGCGTTCGTAGCGGCGGCTCGGCCAGGTCAGTGGGTGGCGCAGGTCTTCCAACACCATCAAACGTGAACTCGGTCTGCCCAGGAACGCTGACACCCGCGCCACCGCCGACCAATCCCACACGCACCGCGACGGCTGCGATAAAGCACCGGTACGCAAACGACGCGCGGTGCCGTCCCGGGCGGGACGGCACCGCGCGAGCGGAGCCTGGAACAGATCAGCTCAAGTGTCCGTGGACGGTCGGGCGATTACTTTCCGTCGGCAGACGGGTGGGCGTCCGGGTCCGCGACGAACGCGAGCTGTGCCCGGCGCCGCCGGACCGCGAGCAGGGCGACGCCGCCGGCAACGAGCGCGGCGCCGGCCAGCGCCGTGCCACCCACCGCGACGCCGGTCACCGGCAGGCCACCGCCGCCACCGCCGCCGACCGGCGTGGAGGCGCTGTCGGACGGGCTCGGGGTCTGCGAGGGCTCAGTGCTGGCCTCCGGGGTGCCCGAACCACTCGTTGAAGGACTGGCCGAGGGGCTTTCCGAGGTGCTTTCCGAGGCGGACGGCGACGTGGACGTCGAGCTCGAGGTCGACGGCGAGGCGGATGGCGACTTCGACGGCGACTTCGACGGCGACGGGCTGGCGGCGCCGCCCACACAGGTGTGGGAGAGGTTGAAGAAGTCGGCCTTCGTCTTGTCGTTGCTCACCAGGGCGCTGCCGTCCAGCAGCGTCCAGCCGGACGGCACGACGATCCAGGCCTTGCTGGCACCGTTGGTGGTGATGCCGTCAGGGTAGGCGTCGAGCTCATTCGGGATGGTGATCGGGACGGTGTTGCCGCCCGTGTCGCGGAACGACAGGTTCAGGTTGACGAACACGGCGTCGTTTTTAGGCAGTACGAACACGAAGCCGTCCCGCCCGGCGCCGCGGTTAGCGACCGGAATCTGGTCGCATTTGTGTTCTCCTTTGAAGCCCGCGGCCGTGGTGTTGCGGTGCGGCGAGTGCAGCGGACGCGAGACCGCCGCGGACGCGGTGCCGGCGAAAAGCAGCACGGCCGCGGCGGCCGGGACGGTGGCTAAGACGAGGGGTCGAACTAACACGAAGGATCCTCCGAATGGATGCAGCGGACTGCAAAGAAGTGCGGGAGGAGCCTCTGGTGTTACGCAAGATGCGAATGTTACGTAAGGTGCTTGCGTGATTGCGTCTCGGTGATCTACAAATCGCCACGAACCCGATGGTTCGGACGGTGATGGGCCCTGCCGGCTTACGCCCGCAGGGCGCCGACCAGGACGGTGTCGACGACCCGGCGCACGGCGTCGGGGGTCGGGGGCGTGCCGGTGCGGTCGGCGTAGAGCAGGTGGCCGGAGCCGACCAGCATGGCGCCGAGCGTGTCGACGTCGGCGTCCGCGGCGACGCGGCCCAGGTCGCGCTCCGCGGCGAGGTACGCGCCGAACATGACGGCGGCCTCGGTGAGCACCGGGACGCCGGCCGGCCAGGTCTCGCGCAGCCGCGCGCGCAGCTCGTCGCGGAAGGTGACGAGGGCGACGATCGCCACGGCGACCGAGCCGAACACGGCGGCGAGCGCGCCGCTGAGGTTGTCCGCGACGGTGCCGGTGCCGGCCGCGCCGCGCAGGGCGGCGGCCTGGGCGTCCATCCGGTCGACGCGATCGAGCACGAACTGCGCCAGGAAGGCGTCGAAGTCCTCGAAGTGCCGGTGCAGCACGCCCTTGGCGCAGCCCGCCTCGGTGGTGACCGCGCGGCTGGTCAGCCCGCTCGGCCCGTCGCGCAGCAGGATGCGATCGGCGGCGTCGAACAGCTGCTCGCGCACGTCGCGGATGGCGATGCCCGTCGGCACGAAGGCGCCCCTTCCCGTTGCAGAGTGGGCACTTGCCCACTAGCGTGGGCGCATGCCCACTCCGTCATCGCCCGAACCCGAGCCCCATCGACTCCGAACGGTAGCCGAGTCCTTCGGGGCGGACACCGAGCGCTACGACCGGGCCCGGCCAAGCTACCCGGACGCCCTGATCGAGCGGGTCGTCGCCGCGAGCCCCGGCCGCAGCGTCCTCGACGTCGGCTGCGGCACCGGCATCGTCGCGCGCCGGTTCCAGGCGGCCGGCTGCACGGTGCTCGGCATCGACCCCGATCCGCGCATGGCCGAGGAGGCCCGCCGGCGCGGGCTCGACGTCGAGGTGGCCACCATCGAGGCGTGGGAGCCGGCCGGCCGCACGTTCGACGCCCTCGTCGCCGGCCAGGCCTGGCACTGGGTGAACCCGGTCGCGGGCGCGGCGAAGACGGCGGCGGTGCTGCGGCCCGGCGGCCGGCTGGCGCTGTTCTGGAACGCGCGTTCGAGCCCCCGCCCGACCTGGCCGAGGGCTTCGCCGCGGTCTGCCGCCTGGTCGTGCCCGACCTGCCGATGATGCACCGCTGGTCGTTCGGCGGGGACGACTACGCGAAGCTCGCCGCCAAGCCCGCGGAGGCGATCCGGGCCGGCGGCGCGTTCGGCGAGCCGGAGGACTGGCGCTTCCCGTGGCAGCGCGAGTACACGCGCGACGAGTGGCTCGACCAGGTGCCGACCTCCGGCGCCGCGAACTGGCTGCCGCCGGACACCCTGGCCGAGATCCTCGCGGGCTTCGGCGCCGTCCTCGACGCGGCGGGCGGCGCCTTCACCATGCGGTACACCACCGTCGCCGTCACCGCGGCGCGGGCCTGACCGTCAGGCGTCGTCCTCGAGGTCGCCCTCGGTCTGCAGGTAGACCTCGCGCAGCGCGTCCAGCGTGGCCGGCTCCGGGTGCTCCCACATGCCGCGGTCGGCCGCCTCCAGCAGGCGCTCGGCGATGCCGTGCAGCGCCCACGGGTTGGACTCGGTGAGAAACTTGTGGTTGTCCGGGTCGAAGACATAGGACTCGGCCAGCTTCTCGTACATCCAGTCGGCCACGACGCCGGCGGTGGCGTCGAAGCCGAAGAGGTAGTCGACCGTCGCGGCGAGCTCGAACGCGCCCTTGTAGCCGTGCCGGCGCATCGCGGCCAGCCAGCGGGGGTTGACCACGCGGGCCCGGAAGACCCGGGCGGTCTCCTCGCTCAGCGTGCGGGTGCGCACGGCGTCGGGGTTGGTGCTGTCGCCGACGTAGGCGGCGGGCGCCCGGCCGGTCAGGGCGCGGACCGTGGCGACCATGCCGCCGTGGTACTGGAAGTAGTCGTCGGAGTCGGCGATGTCGTGCTCGCGGGTGTCGGTGTTCTTCACCGCGACGCTGATCCTGCGGTACGCGCCCTCCATGTCCGTGCGCGCCTCGACGCCGTCGACGCCGCGGCCGTATGCGTAACCGCCCCACACGGCGTAGACCTCGGCGAGGTCCCGGTCGTCGCGCCAGTTGCGGCTGTCGATGAGCGGGAGGATGCCAGCGCCGTACGCACCGGGCTTGGAGCCGAAGACGCGCAGCGTGGCGCGCCGCTCGTCGCCGTGCCCGGCCAGATCGGCGTGCACGTGCGCACGCACGTAGTTGTCCTCGGCGGGCTCCTCGGCGCTCGCGGCGAGCCGGACCGCGTCGTCGAGCAGCGCCACCACGTGTGGGAAGGCGTCGCGGAAGAAGCCGCTGATGCGCATGGTCACGTCGATGCGCGGGCGGCCCAGCTCGGCGAGGCCGATGAGCTCGAGGCGGGTGACGCGACGGGACGCCTCGTCCCAGACCGGGCGGACGCCCAGCAGCGCGAGCGCCTCGGCGATGTCGTCGCCCGCGGTGCGCATGGCGCTGGTGCCCCACATGGACAGGCCGACGGACTTCGGCCATTCGCCGTGATCCGTCCTGTACCGCGAGAGCAGCGACTCGGCCATCGCCTGGCCCGTCTCCCACGCCAGCCGGCTCGGCACCGCCTTCGGGTCGACGGAGTAGAAGTTGCGGCCGGTCGGCAGCACGTTGATCAGGCCGCGCAGCGGCGATCCGCTCGGGCCGGCCGGCACGTATCCACCGTCGAGCGCGTGCAGCACCATCGTCAGCTCGTCGGTGGTGCGCGCCAGCCGCGGCACGATCTCCTCGGCGGCGAAGCGCAGCACTCGTACCACTTCTGGGTTATCCGAAATATCAGACATCTCAGATACATCCCAATTGCGGGCCTCCATCGCGGCGACCAGCTCCCGCGCCCGCGCCTCGGTCGCGTCGACCGCCGTGCGGTCCGTCGAGGACTCGGACAGGCCGAGCGCCTCGCGCAGGCCGGGCAGCGCGGCGACCTGGCCGCCCCACATCTGCCGGGCGCGCAGCATCGCCAGCACCAGGTCGACGCGCGCCTCGCCGGTCGGCGCCTGGCCCAGCACGTGCAGGCCGTCGCGGATCTGCACGTCCTTGACCTCGCACAGCCAGCCGTCGACGTGCAGCAGGAAGTCGTCGAACTCGGCGTCGTGCGGCCGGTCGGCGAGGCCGAGGTCGTGGTCGAGGCGGGCGGCCTGGATCAGCGTCCAGATCTGGGCCCGGATCGCGGGGAGCTTCGCCGGGTCGAGCGCGGCGATCGTGGCGTGCTCGTCGAGGAGCTGCTCCAGGCGGGCGATGTCGCCGTAGGTGTCGGCGCGGGCCATCGGCGGCACCAGGTGGTCCACGAGCGTGGCGTGCGCGCGGCGCTTGGCCTGGGTGCCCTCGCCCGGGTCGTTGACCAGGAACGGGTAGATCAGCGGCAGGTTGCCCAGCGCCGCGTCGGCGCCGCACCCGGCGGACATGCCGACGGTCTTGCCCGGCAGCCACTCGAGGTTGCCGTGCTTGCCGACGTGCACGACGGCGTGCGCTGCGAAACCGGCCTCGGACGGGTCCGCGAGCCAGCGGTACGCGGCCAGGTAGTGGTGGCTCGGCGGCAGGTCGGGGTCGTGGTAGATGGCGACCGGGTTCTCGCCGAAGCCGCGCGGCGGCTGGACCATGACGACGACGTTGCCGCGGCGCAGGGCGGCCAGGACGATGTCGCCGGTGGCGGGGTCGACGAACAGCTCGCCGGGGGCCGGGCCCCAGTGCCGCTCGATCCCGGCGCGCAGGTCCTCGGGGAGGGTGGCGAACCAGGCGGCGTACCGCTCGGCGGAGATGCGCACCGGATTGCCCCGCAGCTGCTCCTCGGTCAGCCAGTTGACGTCCTGGCCGCCCGCGGCGATGAGCTCGTGAATCAGCGCGTCGCCGTCGGCGGGGAAGCCCTCCCCCAGGTCGTACCCCTGCCGCGCCATCGCCTCGAGCAGCCGCACGACGCTGGCCGGCGTGTCCAGGCCGACGGCGTTGCCGATGCGCGAATGCTTCGTCGGATACGCGCTGAGCATGATCACGACGCGCTTGTCCGCGGCGGGCAGGCCGCGCAGGCGGGCGTGCGCGACGGCGATCCCGGCGACGCGGCCGGCGCGCTCGGGGTCGGCGACGTAGACAGTGAGGCCGTCCTCGTCGATCTCCTTGAACGAGAACGGCACCGTGATGAGCCGCCCGTCGAACTCCGGGATCGCCACCTGGGTCGCGGTGTCCAGCGGCGAGAGCCCGTCGTCGAGCTCGAGCCAGCCGTCGCGGCTGCTGGTCAGGCACAGGCCCTGCAGGATCGGCACGTCGAGGGCGGCGAGCGCGCCGACGTCCCACGCCTCGTCCTCACCGCCGGCCTGGGCGTCGGCCGGGCGGGTGCCGCCGGCCGCGAGCACGGTCACCACCAGCGCGTCGGCCCGCCGCAGCGTGTCGAGCAGCTCCGGCGGGGCGGTGCGCAGCGAGGCGGCGAAGACCGGCAGCGCGCGGGCGCCCTCGGCCTCGATCGCCTCGCAGAGGCGCTCGACGAACGCGGTGTTTCCGGCCACGTGGTGCGCGCGGTAGTAGACGACCGCGACCGTCGGGCCGTCCGGCTCGGGACCGCCGGCTGGAGTTGGACGGCCCGGGCGCTCCAGCACGCCCCAGGCCGGGGTCTCCACCGGCGCGGCGAAGCCGTGGCCGGTCAGCAGGACGGTGTCGCAGAGGAACCGGTGCAGCTCGGCGAGGTTGGCCGGGCCGCCGAAGGCCAGGTAGGCATGGGCCTGCGCGGCGAGACCGGCCGGCACCGTGGAGTGGCTCATCAGCTCGGCGTCGGGGGCCTGCTCGCCGCCGAGGATCACCACGGGCAGGCCGGTGGCCAGGAGCGTGTCGAGGCCGTCCTGCCAGTCGCGGTACGCGCCGAGGAAACGCACGACGACGAGGTCGGCGCCGCCGGCGAGCCCGGGCAGGTCCTCGACCGCGGTCCGGGAGGGGTTGGCCAGCCGGTAGTCCGCGCCGCTGGCACGGGCACTGAGCAGGTCGGTGTCGGACGTCGACAGCAGCAGGATCACGCCGGGGTCCTCCCTCGGGGTCCGCGCCCCAAGTCGGTCGGGATGGGTCCGGCGGCGGAGAGTCTCCTGGCTCCCGGATCGGCGCTCGCCCCCAAACTACGCCCAGTCTGGCCCGCGAGCTTCGCGAAGGCCGCCCAGACCAGGCGCTTCCCGGACAAGGCATCCGGTGGCCGTCTTCGCTGGAGGTTCGCTCCCCGGTCACAGTGGCGGGACCGTCCCGGATTCGCACCGGGTTCCTCCACACGTCGCCGTGGTACAGCAGGCCCAACTCTGCGCGACGAGCCTGCGCCGCGTCAAGCGCAGGTAGTATCCGGCCGTGCAGGCTGCCAGTGGACGTGACGCCCCGGACCGGTGCCCCGGCGCCGTGCAGGTGCACGAGGCCGCCGACGGCGGGCTCGCGCGCATCCGCCTGCCCGGCGGGCGGCTCACCGCCACGCGGCTGGAGGTGCTGCGCGCGGCCGCCGCGGAGCTGGGCGATCCGGCGCTGGAGCTCACCTCGCGCGGCAATGTGCAGGTCAGGGCGCTGCGGCCGGGCGCGGAGCACGAGCTCGGGGCGCGGCTGAGCGACGCCGGCCTGCTGCCCTCGGCGACGCACGAACGGGTGCGCAACATCGTCGCCAGCCCGCTGAGCGGCGTCGACGGGCGCGGCGAGCTGGACGTGCGGCCGGTCGTGCGCGAGTTCGACGAGCGGCTGTGCGCCACGCCGGAGCTGGCCGGACTGCCCGGCCGGTTCCTGGCCACGATCGACGACGGCCGCGGCGACGTGACCCCGCTGCTCGGCGACGTGGGGCTGCACGGCTCGAGGCTGGTGCTGGCCGGCGCCCCGACCAGCGCCTCCGGCGGGGCCGAGCTGCTGGTCCGGGCCGCCCTGGCCTTCCTGGCGGAGCGGGCCGCGCAGGGCTCCCGGGCCTGGCGGCTCGCGGAGCTCGAGGACGGCCCGGCGCGGGTCGCGGCCCGGCTGGGCACCGCGCTCACGGCCGACGGGACCAATCGCGCGAACCCCGTCGAACCGGGGCTGATCGCCCAGGCCGGCGGGGGCGCCGCCGTGGTCGTGGTCGCGCCGCTCGGGCTTCTCACGGGCGCCCAGTCGGCGGCGCTCGCGGGCGCGGCGAAGGAGATGATCGTCACGCCCTGGCGGACCGTCGTCGTTCCCGCGGTACCGATGGAAGAAGCTGACCCGACCGTCGCCGGACTGGCCGCCACCGGGCTCACCGCCGACCCCGCCTCGCCGTGGGCCGGGGTCACGGCGTGCGCCGGGCGGCCGGGCTGTGCCAAGGCGCTCGCCGACGTCCGCTCGGACGCCCGGGCCGCCGTGGCCGCCGCCGGCGCGCGGGAGCCCGGCGCGGTGCCGGTGCACTGGGTCGGCTGCGAACGGCGCTGCGGCGCGCCGAGAGGAAGGCACGTGGAGATGCTGGCGACGCCCGGCGGGTACCGGAGCGCGGTCGTATGACGCGGCGCAGCGACCTGACGACCGAGTACATCCGCGACGGCGCCGAGATCTACCGGCGCTCGTTCGCCACGATCCGGGCCGAGGCCGACCTGTCCGCGCTGCCCGCCGACGTGGCGCAGGTGACGGTCCGGATGATCCACGCCTGCGGCATGGTCGACCTGCCCGCCGACGTCGGCCACTCCCCCGGTGTCGTCGCGGCCGCGCGCGCGGCGCTGCGGGGCGGGGCGCCGATCCTGTGCGACGCCGAGATGGTCGCGTCGGGGGTGACCCGCGCGCGGCTGCCCCGGGACAACGACGTGGTGTGCACGCTGCGCGATCCGGCCGTACCGGAGCTGGCGGAGCGGCTGGGCACCACGCGCAGCGCGGCGGCCCTCGAACTGTGGCGCGGCCGCATCGACGGCGCCGTCGTCGCCATCGGCAACGCGCCCACCGCCCTGTTCCGGCTGCTCGAACTGGTCGCCGAGGGCGCGGGCACACCGGCCGCGGTGCTGGGCATCCCGGTCGGGTTCATCGGCGCCGCCGAGTCGAAGGCAGCCCTGGCCGGCTCCGGGCTGGAACACCTGGTGGTGCACGGCCGCCGGGGCGGCAGCGCGATGACGGCCGCCGCCGTCAACGCGATCGCGGACGAGAAGGAATGACCACGGTGGACAGCGGCAGGCTCTTCGGTGTCGGTCTGGGCCCCGGCGACCCGGAACTCGTGACGGTCAAGGCCGTCCGGCTCATCGCCGCCGCGCCGGTCGTCGCCTATCACAGCGCCCGGCACGGGCGCAGCATCGCCCGCTCGATCGCCGCGCCCTACCTGCGCGCGGACCAGATCGAGGAGGCCCTCGTCTACCCGGTGACGACCGAGGACACCCCCGACTACCGCGGCGTGATCGAGGAGCACTACGACGCCTGGGCGGCCCGCCTCGCCGCGCACCTCGACGCCGGCCGCGACGTGGTGGTGCTGTGCGAGGGCGACCCGCTCTTCTACGGGTCGTACATGCACATGCACAAGCGGCTCTGCCGGCGGTACCCCACCGAGGTCGTCCCCGGCGTCACGTCCGTGTCCGGCGCGTCGGCCGCGCTGGGCCGCCCGCTCGTCGAGCGCGACGAGATCCTCACCGTGCTGCCCGGCACGCTGCCCACCGACGAGCTCGCCGAGCGCCTGGCCGCCACCGACTCCGCCGCGGTGCTGAAGCTGGGCCGCACGTTCGGCCGGGTCCGCGAGGCGCTCGAGCGCGCCGGCCGGCTCGGCGACGCCTGGTACGTCGAGCGCGCCACCACCACCGGCGAGCGCACCGCCCCGCTGGCCGAGGTGGACCCGGCGACGGTGCCGTACTTCTCCCTGGCCCTGCTGCCCTCGCGCGTGCACGAGGAGACCGCGGCCGCGCTCGCCGAGGCCGCCCCCGCGCCGGCTCAGGGCGAGGTCGTGGTGGTCGGACTGGGGCCCGCCGGCCGCGACTGGCTCACCCCGGAGGCACAGGCCGCGCTCGCCGCCGCCGAGGACCTCGTCGGCTACGGCCCCTATCTGGCGCGGGTCCCGGACAACCCGCGGCAGCGCCGGCACGCCTCCGACAACCGCGTCGAGGCCGAGCGCGCCGAGTTCGCGCTGGCGCTGGCCAAGGAGGGCCGCCGGGTCGCGGTGGTCTCCTCGGGCGACCCGGGCGTCTTCGCGATGGCCGCCGCCGTGCTGGAGGTGGCGGCCGAGCCGCGCTGGAAGGACGTGCCGGTGCGGGTCCTGCCGGGCCTGACCGCCGCGCAGGCGGTGGCGAGCCGGGCCGGCGCTCCGCTGGGCCACGACTTCTGCGTGCTGTCGCTGTCCGACCGGCTCAAGCCGTGGGACGTCATCTCCGCCCGCCTGGAGGCCGCGGCCCGCGCCGACCTGGTCATCGCGGTCTACAACCCGGGCTCGCGCACGCGCACCTGGCAGGTGGAGGCCGCGAAGGAACTGCTGCTGCGCCACCGCGCCGCCGACACCCCGGTCGTGCTCGGCCGCGACGTCGGCGGCCCGGCCGAGTCGGTCCGCGTGGTGCGCCTCGCCGACCTCGACCCGGCCGAGGTGGACATGCGGACTCTGCTCATCTTCGGCTCGTCGCAGACAAGGTTGCAGGACCGCGGCGGCGAGACGCCGGTGGTCTGGACCCCGCGCCGCTACCCCGCCTGAGGCCAGGAATCCTGGTCAACCGAACCGTTCCGCGAGCCGGCTCGATGCCCTACTCGCGCGCCTGGTCCAGGTACTTCTCGTCGGTCAGTGCGGTGGCCGCGGCGAGCAGGCCGGCGTCCAGCCGCCGCACGCCGGCGGCAAGCGCGGCCGACGGCGGTTGTTCCGATTGACGCCCCTGGATCACTATCGACATGGATCAAACCGTTTCGGAATGTCTTCCTCGGACGCCGCCGCGGCCCGCACCACGCGAGAACCGATTCGCCGGAGTTTCCCGGGTTGCGGTAGGGTCCACTCATGTCGGCCGATGTGTCAGAAAACAATCGGGACGGACTCGCTCAGGGTGTGCTGATCATGGTCGTCTTCGGGCTGTCCTGGTCGGTGATCGCGGTCACCGGGCTGAGCGCACCCGCGGCCCTCACCGCGCTCCTGATCATGGCCGCCGCGGCACTGGCCGGTGCGACCTGGTGGACGGCCCGGCGCCTGCGGGCGGGTTCGCCGTCCGGACGGCCGCGACGCGTCTCGCCGAACAGCCGCTCGGTCTTCACCGCGGTCAACGCGGCCCAGTGGGTGCTGATCGTCGCGTCGGTCTTCGTGGTGGTGCGGGCGGGACAGCCGGCGCTGCTCTGGCCGATCGTCGGCCTGATCGTGGGCCTGCACTTCCTGCCGCTGGCCAAGGTGTTCGACGTGTCCGTCTACTGGCTCACCGGCACGCTGATGATGCTCGCAGCCGTGGCCGGGATCGTCGCATTCGCTTACGATGCGAGCAACGGTGCCGTTCGTGCGGTGGTCGGCTTCCCGGCCGCCGTCGTCCTCTGGTCCACCTCGCTGCTGGTCGCCAAGCGGGGCTGACCCTCCGGCTGGAGACGCCGAGATCGGCTGCATTCGTCCAACTGGGTTGACACAGAGTTCGTTGCCCTCGTGCCTCGAGATCGAGGCCCGCCGCGGCATTGGGGCGGATTGCCTGTTCGGTCCGTCGGCACTACGTCAGGGCTGAGTCAGAACCCGGCGGATGGTGGCCGCGACGTACTCGGGATCGTGGTGGTCGCGCAACACGACGACCGTGGAGCCGCCGCCGGCCGGCTCGTCCGGGCGGGTGAACAGCGAGACGACCTGGGCCATGGCCGCGTCCAGCTCGGCGGCCGGGTCCGCGGCGTCGCGGCGCAGCCAGCGGCGCAGGACGTGGTTGTGCGCCGAGACCACGGCGGCGGCCATCAGCTCGGCGCGCAGCGCCGCACCCGGTGCCGGGCCCATCCACTCGGCGATGAACTCGCGGAAGAGCCGCTGGTAGCGCGCGACGCTGGCGATCTCCCGGTCGCGCAGGGCGGCCACCCGGCTGGTCAGCGCGTAGCGGCGCCGGGCGCGGTCGCCCTCCTCGACGTAGCGCAGCAGCACCAGCCGCACCGCGTCGGTCACCGCGACGAGCGCCGTCTCGGCGCTGGAGGTGGCCAGGCGCTCGCGTACGGCCGCGACGAGCCGGTCGTGGTCCGGGAAGATCACGTCCTCCTTGGACCGGTAGTGCCGGAACAGCGTCGTGCGGCCGACGCCCGCGCGGTCGGCGATCTCATCGGCGGTCGTCTGCTCGTAGCCGCGCTCGTCGAACAGGTCCAACGCCGCGTCGACCAAGCGCTCTCGTACGGGGATTCCGGTCACCATGCCATCCTCGCGCATCTCCGGACAGGCTGTTGCCTCGCCGCCATGGGATCTAGTACCGTCATAACGGTACTTGGTACCGCGCCGCTCCGGGAGGGCCCATGTCACCGACATATTCACCCGAGCTCGTGCGCACGGCCGAGCTGTTCGAGTACACCGACCCGGACGAGGCCGAGTCGCTCGAGCGTGATTTCGAGATCGTCCACGCACCGCGCCGCACGGTGCTGTTCCGCGAGGGCGAGACCGCCGACTACCTCTACGTCCTGCTGGACGGCAAGGTGAAGCTCAGCCGCCGCTCCCACGACGGTCGCGAAGGGCTGCTGGCGCTGCTCGGCCCGTCGGACCAGTTCGGCGAGATCGAGCTGCTCGACGGCGGCCCGCGGGTCACCACCGCGACGGTCGTGTCCGGCGCGCGGCTGGCCCGGCTGCATAAGACCGCGCTGTACCGCTGGATCGCCCAGCGCCCGCACGTCGCCGAGCAGCTGCTGCAGGTCGTCGCCCGCCGGATCCGCGGCAACCGGGCCACCGTCCACGACCGGCTGTTCACCGACGTTCCCGGCCGGGTCGCCGGCCAGCTCATCCAGCTCGCCAACCAGTTCGGCGTGGTCGAGGACGGCGCGACGCGGGTCGTGCACGATCTCACCCAGACCGAGCTGGCCCAGTTCGTCGGCGCGTCCCGGGAGTCGGTGAACAAGGTCCTGGCGCAGTACGCGAGCCGCGGCTGGGTCCGGCTGGAGAACAAGTGCATCGTCATCCTCGACGACGCCCCGCTGGCCCGCCGCGCCCAGCACAAGCGCCGCCGCTGACGTCAGCGCCGTGCCGTTTGCCGATCCGGCTTCCCGGTCCCACTCGGTCACGTCGCCATGATCACGGAGTGAACGCGCTGCTTTTTGTACATTTTCACTCCGTGACCATGGCGAACATGATGTCGGGCGGACCCCTTGCCGACGGTGAAGAGCCGGATCGTGGCGGTGCGGGCCGCGATGTGGCTGAGCACGACCGGCGGCGAGGACGAGCAGCCTCGATGCGCCGCTGCCGTACCTGCCCGGCCATCTCCGGGGTCCCAGGCACCATGAAGTTAAGGGAAACGGTGCGCGCGCATTGCCGCGAGCAGCCACGCGAACGCAGGCACGGCCGGCGGCCCCGCATCGGTGGCGTTGAGCCTGCTGAGGAGCTGCCAGTAGCGCTCGATCCGGGAGTCGGCCACCATCTCCAGCCAGGTAACAAGCGCAGCGGCTTCCTCGGCGGGCAGGTCGGCCGGAACGATCCGGTCGAGTGTCTCGCGGCCTTCGACGGAGTCGGGAGCGACGCCGCGCCCGACAGCGCTGCCGGCGTGGGCAAGGACGAGCGGTCGAATGTTCAGCCCGAACTCCAGACGTGTGTCATCGGCGGCGCTCAGCACCATGACACGGAGCTTCTGCCGAAAGTCTCCGTCGGCGACCAGCTCGGCCAGCTCCAGCCAGGCGTCGATCTGCTCGCCGGTGGGATCCTCGCCGAGTTCGGCGGGCAACTCGCGCATCCAGCCGGCAACGACGGCGCTGTCCGGGTCAGCCGTACCGTCGAACGCGCTGTCGACGAAGTCGTCGATGATGCGCTGGCGCTCCTGCGCGGACAGTCTGGCGAGCCTGTTCATCAAGGTCATCTCCTCGGTCGTGCTCTGTCGACGGGCCACGGTGTGCAGGACCGCGCGTCGTAACCGCAGCGTGCGGATCTCCGCATCGAGCGCCTTGACGTGGGCTGCCGCAAGATCGGCCAGCGTGACGTGCCTGGCCAGCAGCGCCCCGACGGCATCGAGACCAAGGCCGAGATCACGCAGAGTTCGAATGAGCTCCAGCCGAGCGACGGCCACCGCGTCGTAGAGTCGATATCCCCCGCTGGAACGGCCGGCCGGCGGTAACACGCCCCGATCCGACCAGAACCGAACGGTCCGGGTCGACACGCCAGCGCGCTGCGCAAGCTGCCCGATCGTGTGGAGATCCGATTCGCGATCCATGTCCCAAGCCTGAAGGTTCCACCGGGTGGAAGCTCAAGCGGACGCGCCCGCAACGGGCCGGGCATACTACGGCCGGCCGCCGGCGGCGGCATTTAATGCACCTCATCGGGGCGGCGGAGGTGCGAAGCTGACCCCATGTACGCATCGGTTCCCGCTCAGGTCGACCTCTCCGCGCTGGAGCACGGGATTCTCGAGTTCTGGCGGGACCGCGACATCTTCGCCCGCACCCTCGAACAGTCCGTCGGGCGGCCGGAGTGGGTGTTCTACGAGGGGCCGCCGACGGCCAACGGGATGCCCGGCGCGCACCACATCGAGGCGCGTGTGTTCAAGGACGTCTTCCCGCGGTACAAGACCATGAAGGGCTTCCACGTCGCGCGGAAGGCGGGGTGGGACTGCCACGGGCTGCCGGTGGAGCTGGCCGTGGAGAAGGAGCTCGGTTTCTCCGGCAAGCAGGATATCGAGGCGTACGGCATCGCCGAGTTCAACGCGAAGTGCCGCGAGTCGGTGACCCGGCACACCGACGCGTTCGGCCGGCTCACCGAGCGCATGGGCTACTGGGTCGACATGGACCGGGCCTATCGGACCATGGATCCGCAGTACATCGAGTCGGTGTGGTGGTCGCTGCGGCAGATCTTCGACAAGGGGCTGCTCGTCGAGGACTTCCGGGTGGCGCCGTGGTGCCCGCGGGACCAGACCGGGCTGTCCGACCACGAGCTGGCCCAGGGCTACGAGACCGTGACGGACCCCTCGGTGTACGTCCGGTTCCCGCTCGTCTCCGGACCCCTCGCGGGCCGCGCGGCGCTGCTGGTGTGGACGACCACGCCGTGGACGCTGGTGTCGAACACGGCCGTCGCCGTGCATCCCGACGTGACGTACGTCGTGGCCACCGACGGCACCGAGTCGCTCGTGGTCGCCGAGCCGCTGCTGGCGAAGGCGCTCGGCGAGGGCTGGGCGCCCACCGGGGAGTCGTTCACCGGCAAGGAGATGGAGCGCTGGGCGTACGAGCGGCCGTTCGCCCTCGTCGAGATGACCGGCGCGCACTTCGTGGTCCTCGGCGCGTACGTGACCACCGAGGACGGCACCGGCCTGGTACACCAGGCGCCCGCGTTCGGCGCGGACGACTTCGCCACCTGCCGGGCGTACGACCTGCCGATGGTCAACCCGGTCCGGCCCGACGGCCGGTTCGAGCCGGGCCTGGCGCTGGTCGGCGGCGCGTTCTTCAAGGACGCCGACGCCGCGCTCGTCGCCGATCTCGCCGCGCGCGGGCTGCTGCTGCGGCATCAGGCGTACGAGCACTCGTACCCGCACTGCTGGCGCTGCCACACGCCGCTGCTGTACTACGCGCAGCCGTCCTGGTACATCCGCACGACGCAGGTCAAGGACGCCCTGGTGCGCGAGAACGAGGCCACCGCCTGGCATCCCGAGTCGGTCAAGCACGGCCGCTACGGCGACTGGCTCACCAACAACGTCGACTGGGCGCTCTCGCGCAGCCGCTACTGGGGCACGCCGCTGCCGATCTGGCGCTGCGAGGAGGGGCACCTGACCTGCGTCGGGTCCCTCGCGGAGCTGGGCGAGCTGGCCGGGCGGGACCTGAGCGGGCTGGACCCGCACCGGCCGTACATCGACGAGGTCACCGTCGCCTGCCGGTGCGGCGCGACGGCGCGGCGGGTGCCGGAGGTGATCGACGCCTGGTACGACTCGGGGGCGATGCCGTTCGCGCAGTACGGCTACCCGCACCGCGACGCCGGCCTGTTCGCCGCACGCTACCCGGCCGACTTCATCTCCGAGGCCATCGATCAGACCCGCGGCTGGTTCTACACGCTGATGGCCGTCGGCACGCTGGTGTTCGACCGCTCGGCCTACCGCAGCGTGGTCTGCCTCGGCCACATCCTGGCCGAGGACGGCCGGAAGATGTCCAAGCACCTCGGCAACATCCTGGAGCCGATGGCGCTGCTGGAGCGGCACGGCGCCGACGCGGTGCGCTGGTTCATGGCGGCGGTGGGCTCGCCCTGGTCGGCGCGGCGGGTGGGGCACACCGCGATCCAGGAGGTCGTGCGCAAGATCCTGCTGACGTACTGGAACACGGTGGCGTTCCAGAGCCTGTACGCGCGTACGGCCGGATGGACGCCGGCGCAGGACGTCCCGGTCGGGAGCCGCCCGGTGCTGGACCGCTGGCTGCTGTGCGACCTCAACATCCTCATCGGCGAGGTCGACGCGGCGATGGCCGGGTTCGACACGCAGCGGGCCGGGCGGCTGCTCGCCGCCTTCGTCGACGACCTGTCGAACTGGTACGTGCGGCGGGCCCGGCGCCGGTTCTGGCGCGGCGACCCGGCCGCGCTGGCCACCCTGCACGAGGCGATCACCGCGGTGACCCTGCTGATGGCGCCGCTCACCCCGTTCGTGACCGAGCGCGTCTGGCAGGACCTCGTGGTGCCCACGACGCCGGCGGCCCCGCCGTCGGTACACCTGGCCGAGTACCCCGTCGCGGACCCGGCGCTGATCGATCGCACGCTGTCGGAGCGGATGGCGCTGGTGCGGCGCCTGGTGGAGATGGGCCGGGCGGCGCGCGCCGACGCGGCGGTGAAGACCCGTCAGCCGCTCGCGCGGGTGCTGGTGTCCGCGCACGCGCTGGACGGCCCCGGCGGCCTCGACGCCGAATTGCTGGAGCTGCTCGCCGACGAGCTGAACGTCCAGTCCGTGGAGCCGCTGCACGGGTCCCTGGTGAACACGTCCGCGAAGGCGAACTTCCGCAGCCTGGGCCGGCGCTTCGGCAAGCGAGTGCAGGAGATCGCCGCGGCGGTCGCGGCCGCGGACGCCGGCGCGCTCGCCGCCGCGCTGCGCGAGACTGGCCGGGCGACGCTGGAGGTCGGCGCGGAGACGGTGACCCTGGAGCCCGACGACGTGTTCCTCACCGAGACGCCGCGCGAGGGCTGGGCGGTGTCCGGCGACTCCGGCCTGACCGTGGCGCTGGACCTGCACATCACGCCGCGGCTGCGCCGGGCCGGCATCGCCCGCGAGGTGATCCGCCAGGTGCAGGAGGCCCGCAAGAGCACCGGCCTGGAGGTCGCCGACCGGATCGAGCTGCGGTACCGGGCCGCGGACGCGGAAACCGCGCAGGCGGTGGCCGAGCACTCCGGTGCGATCGCTCAGGAGGTCCTGGCGACCGTCTTCACGCAGGGGGAGCCGGAGTGGCCGGACGCCGCGGCGCACGAGGTCGGCGGGCTGACGTACTGGCTGCGCAAGGCCTGACCGGAGCGCCCGAGCCTATCGCGGCGCCGTCAGCAGGCCGGGCAGCCGCGCGGCAACCTCCTCCACCGACGGCAGCACCGGCACCCCCGGTGTCACCGGCGGCCGGTCCACGACCACGACCGGGATCTCCAGCGCCCGCGCGGCCTCCAGCTTCGCCGCGGTCATCGCGCCGCCGCTGTCCTTGGTCACCAGGACGCCGATGCCGTGACGCCGCATGAGCCCGATCTCGCCCTCGACGGTGAACGGCCCGCGGTCGAGCACCACCTCCAGGCGCGGCGGCACCGGCGGTACCGGCGGATCCACGCACCGGACCAGGAACCACAGCGACTCCAGGTGCGCGAAGTGCGACAGGCCCTGCCGGCCCGTGGTCAGGAACACCCGCTCGGCCAGGGCGGGCAGCAGGTCCGCCGCCGCCTCCAGCGACGGCACGCGGCGCCAGTCGTCGCCGGGCCGCGCCTCGAAACCGGGCCGGCGCAGCACGACCAGCGGCACCCCGGCCGCCGCGCACGCCCGGGCGGCGTTGTCCGACATGCGCGCCGCGAACGGGTGCGTGGCGTCGACGACGGCGTCGACGCGCTCGGCGCGCAGGTAGCCGGCGAGCCCCTCGGCCCCGCCGAAGCCACCGACGCGAACCTCCCCCGCCGGCAGCGCCGGGTCGGCGACGCGGCCGGCGAGGGAGGAGATCACTCGGTTGGCGGGCAGCAGCACCGAGGCCAGCCGCCGCGCCTCCCCGGTGCCGCCGAGCAGGAGCACGGTGGCCACCGGGGCAGCCTAGCGCCACCGGAGCCGCGGATGTACGCAGCGGCGGCCCCGGAAAGACCGGGGCCGCCGCCGTCAGGTTGTGCCGTACTCGCGGGTGCTTACGGGTAGTTGACCAGGTTGGCCACGTTGCTCGACGAGTTCGCCGTGCCGCCCGTGTTGTTGATGATGCGCGCGATCGTGCCGGTGCCACCGAGGGACACCGTCACCATGTTGTGGAACTTCACGTTCGGGGTCTGGGGCACCTCGAACGAGCGGCCCAGCACGACGCTCGGGTTGCTGCTGAAGTAGCAGTAGCTGCCCAGGCCCCACGCCTCGTGCGTGGTGACGTTCGGGCCGACCTTGTACGCCGCCCAGCCCTGCGCCCCGGCGCCGCTGGACCAGCTGGCCTGGTTCGGCACGTCGTACGGGATCTCGTTCTGGAAGAAGTACGTGCGGCCGCCGTTGCCGTTCCAGATGACCTGGTACTGCTGGTAGTGCTCGACGAACAGGCCGTAGAACGTGACGTTGTTGCCGTTGACCACGAGGCCGTTGGCGGCGGTGTTGATGTTCCAGCCGACGGTGCCGCCGTTGCCGTGGTCGGCGCGCCAGATCCAGGTGTGGTCGCCGATCACGTTGTTGCTGTTGATGCGCAGGCTGACCGTGGCCTTGCCCACCGTGGCGCCACCGATGCGGAAGAACACGTCGTGCAGCGAGGTCGGGTTGGCCGAGTGGTCGGCCGCGGAGCCGGCCGGGCCGACCTCCATGAGCACCTGGGAGTTGGTGGTGCCGGCGTCGAAGAGCACGCCCGCGACCTTCACGCCGTCGACGTCGGCGACGGTCATCGCGGTCACGCCGTTGTCCGGCACGATCGTGGCGAGGCCGAGGCCCAGCACGACGGTGTTGGGGCGGGTGATGCGGATCGTGTCGTTGACGTGGTACACGCCGGGGGTGAAGAGCAGGTTCTGCCCGGCGGCCAGGGCCGCGTTGATGGAGGCGGCGGTGGCGCCCGCCTTGACGATGTAGAACTGGCTGATCGGGAGCGAGCTGCCCGGCTGGTTGCCGCTCTGCCACGAGTTGCCGACCGAGTTGGTGCGCAGGCCGGGCACGAACACCTGGTAGGCGCCGGCGCCGTCGACGTACAGGAACGGCTTCTCGCGCACGATCGGGGTCTGCGCCACGCGGGTGTACGGCGGGTTCGGGAAGTTGCCGTTCGGCGCGTTGGTGTCGCCGACGAAGACCATGTTCCAGTTGGAGCCGGTCCAGCTGCCCATGTTGGTGTTACGGGTGATGAACTGCTGCTGCGAGCCGGAGCGGATCTGCCCGTCGATGGCGGAGTCGGAGATCCAGCCGCCGGACGACCAGCCGCCGTCGTCGAGGATCAGGTTGCCGCGCACGTGCATGCGACGGTACGGCGCGGCCTGGGACACGGCCCAGCGGTCGCTGCCGCCGGTCGGGTTGACCGACAGGTTCTCCGCGGAGCGCCAGAAGTTCTGGGTGGCGTTGCCCTGGAACCAGTCCGCCTCGGCGTGGACGGCGCCGTTGATGGTGACCTGGTCCGGCGACAGGCCGAGGCCCGCGACCTGGGTGTAGAAGCCGACGTTGGCGTCGACGTTGTACGTGCCCGGCCGGAACAGCAGCGCGTAGCGCTGCGGGCCGAACTGGTTGCGCTCCTGGGAGCTGAAGACCGAGTTGAGCTTGCTCTGGATGCTCGACGCCGACATCGACGGGTCGAAGATCGACACGTTGGGGCCGAAGTCCGGGTTGCCGTTGTTCGGCGGCGTGCTGGTGGGCGGGTTGCTGGTGGGCGGCGTGGTGCCGCCCGGGAGGTTCCACTTCTGGTTGGCGCTGGCGAAGCAGTCCCAGATCTGCAGCGGCGTGCCGTCCGCGGAGCTGTTGCCGGTGGCGTCGAGGCACTTGCCGAGGGAGCGCAGGGTGCCGTCGCTGTTCCTCGACCACTGCTGCGCGCCGGTGCCGTTGCAGTCGTAGATCTGCACCTTGGTGCCGTTGGCGTTGCTGGCCGCGGCGACGTCGAGGCACTTGCCCAGGGCGCGGATCGTGCCGTCGTCGCCGACGGTCCACTGCTGAGCGCCGGTGCCGTTACAGGTGTACAGCTGCACCTGTGTGCCGTTGGCGCTGTTGGCACCGGCGATGTCGATGCACTTGCCGCCGACGCCGGTGATCTGCCCGACGGTGGCCGCCGACGCGGTGCTCATGGCGAACGTGCCGATGCCGGCGACGGCCAGGACGGTCGCCGCGGCGGCGAGACCGATCCTCAGGCGGGGCCGTCGCCTGGTCCTGGTGGAGGGGGTCAATGGGGTGTCCCTTCTGGGCGGGAACCCGCGGACCCGGGTCGGGTGGGTCCGGGGCGGGCAATCTGTGAGGTCACCTAACAGATCCACCGGAGGCTATTCTCGCCCCGGACCAGAGTCAATACAAGACTCGAATTAAGGTTCTGGCCTGCGAATTTAAGGTTCGCCCTTAAGACAAAATCTGGCCCGCGCCGCCCGCGGTCTCGTTGACGGACTCGAGCCACGCCTTCATGTCGGTCTTCTTGAGGCCGGTGCCGCCCACGACGACGGTGGTGCCGGCGATGAGGGTCGGGTACATCGAGGCCTGCTCCTGCGCGTACGACTTCGCCGCGTTGGCCGCCTTGAACTCCACGAAGATGGCCTGCTGCCCGCGGTGCGGCATCGCGTCGCCCTTCTTCGCGTAGCAGTCGAACTGCTTGAAGCTGGCGACGGCCGAGCGGTACTTGGCCGGCACGCCCGTGGAGTTGGCGTCCCACTGGCCGAGCGGGCAGTCCGGGTCCTTCGTGAACAGTTCGCCGGTGAGCTTGCCGACGGTGGCGAAGCTGAGCTTCCCCGCCTCGCCGGAGGCGCCGGCCTTGGCCGAGCCCGACGGCGCGGCGCTGCCCGAAGGCCCGCCGGACGCGGCGGCGGAGGCGGTCGGCGCGGCGGAGTTCGCGGCGGCCGGGGCGTCGGACTTCTTGTCGTCGCCGCACGCCGAGGTGAGCAGCAGCGCGGCACAGGCGACGGAGAACACGGGCAGCAGACGCTTCAAAGGCTTCACGGGGATTCGTCTTCCTCATGTGGTACCGCGTGCGGCACGCGATATCGGCGTTGGACGCTGAGCAACGTATGCGCGTCCGGACGCCGTTGAATCCCGGATGTATGCCACCCGACAACGATCGTGTTCTACCTCACTCGCTGACCCGTGAACGGCTGTCGTGCAGTTGACGTAAGCGGTTGCTCAGAGCGGCATTGAGCGGCACGGAGCGGACGGTGCCCCGGCCGTCCGCATACCGGGGCACCCGCTCGTGCGGGCCTCAGCCCTGGTACTGGGCGATCACCCGCGTGTAGTCCCACGCCGCCTGCGAGACGCCACTGCAGGTGTCGGCGCCGCCGCCGGTGCACGGCCGGTCGCGGTTGGCCGACCAGAACGTGAACCGGGCGATGTGGTGCTGCTGGGCGTACGCCAGCATGGTGCGGAAGTCGGCCACGGTGACCGTCTCGGCTCCCGCGACGTCGACACACTTGCCGCCGATGCCGGTGATGGATCCGGTACTGGCGGCGGACGCGGAGCTCATCGCCACCACGCCGACCGCGCCGACGACGGCGAGGACGACGGTGACGAGCGCACCGCGGCGGATCAGGCGGGATCTGCCCATGGAAAGGCCTTTCATTGGGGATTGGCCCGGCAGGGCACCGACTGGGCGGCCGTCTGTTAAGTGCCCTTCCAGATTGAGGGCAGGCTATGACTCGGCTTCCTCGCGAGTCAATAAAAGAGTCGAAAAAAGGCACGCCACCAGGAACTTCGAACGTTGCGTAGACCTGATCGCTACCGTTCGCGTTCGCCGGTCAGGGGCGGGAGGCGCGGCGCAGGAGTTCGGCCATCGGCAGTGTCGCGGCGCCGAACGCGACCGCGTCCGGGCCCAGCTCGCACAGCTCGATCGACACCTGGCCGAACGGGTGCTCCAGCGCCTGTTCCCGCGCCGCCTCGCGGATCTGCGGCAGCAGCGTTGCGCCCAGGGCCAGGCCGGCCCAGCCGCCGAGGACCACTCGCTCGGGGTTGAACAGGTTGACGAGGTTGCCGATCCCGGCGCCCAGGATGCCGGCGGTCTCGGCCAGCGTCTCGGCCGCGGCCGGGGTGCCGGCGGCGATGAGCGCGGTCACGTCGGCGATCTCGCCGTCCGCGGCGGGTCGGGTCGGGTCGAGGGTGTGGTACCGCTCGAGAATGCCCTCGGCGCCGACATAGGCCTCGAGGCAGCCGCGCGCGCCGCAGCGGCACTGACGGCCGCCGTACACGACCGTCGTGTGGCCCCACTCGCCGGCGCTGCTGCTCGCGCCGCGGTACACGGTGCCGTTGGTGATCACGGCGGCGCCCACGCCGGAGCCGACCAGCACGATGACGGCGTTGCCGACGCCGCGCCCGGCGCCGAACCACATCTCGGCCTGGCCCTGGGTCTTCGCGCCGTTCTCGACGAACAGCGGTGCGGTGATGCCGCGCTCGCGCAGCAGGTCGTGGAAGGAGACGCCGCGCCAGCCGAGGGTCGGCGCATACACCCGGGCGGGGTCGGCCTGTTCCACCGTGCCGGGCACGCCGATGCCGATGCCGACCAGCGCACCGGCGTCGGCCCCGGTGAGCACCTCGCGGATGCCGGCCTCGAGCTGCCCGGCGACCGCCGACGGGTCGGGGCGCGAGGACGGCAGCGGCTCGTCGATCGTCGCCAGCCGGTTCATCGCCAGATCGAACAGCTCGACCTTGACGCCCGTCTCCCCCACGTCGGCGCCGACGAGCCGGCCGAAGTCCGGGTTGACCCGCAGCAGCACCCGCGGGCGGCCGCCGTCGGACTCGATCAGGCCGGCCTCGATGATCAGCCCCTCGTGCAGCAGCTCGGCGGTGACGCTGCTCGCCGTCGCGGCGCTCAGTCCGGTGATGCGGCTCAGGTCGTGCCTGCTCAGCGGCCCCCTGAAAAACAACTCCGACAGCAGCGTCGAACGATTACGCCGGCGCATGTCACGCGTCGTCGCGCGCTCGACCTCGATGCGCACCACCGCAGTCCGGCCCTCCCCGTTGATCCCTCGGTAGCGATCGTGTCACGCGAACGAATGCGCGTCGACACCGAGGGGGGTCACCGGCGGCGCAGCCTGCGGGCGACGGCGGACACCAGGCCGAGCGCCACCACCACGAATGCCCCGGTCAGCAGCGCGACGCGGGCCCGCCGGTCGCGCACCGGGCCCGAGACCGTCGACGCCGGTGCCGATGCGCCGCTGTCGCGCGCCGGCCGCGGAGCGCTCGGTGAGGGCTCGCGTTCCGGCCGGTACCGCAGGATGCTCACCGGCCCCTGCTGGTCCGACACGGTCAGGAAGCTCTCGCCGTCCGGCGTGTATGCGATGGCCTCGCCCTGCGGCTCGCCGGGCAGCGGCGTGACCCTCGGCGTGCCGGTCGTGATCGCCCGCGCCACGTCGCCGTCGGTGACGTCGAACTCATAGGCGTCGGCATAGGTGCGCACGACCGCCCTCGTGCCGTCGGGCGACACCGCCGCGCCGGTGATGAAGGCGCTGCCGAGGAAGCCGAACGGGTTTTCGGTGCCACTGTGCGAGGGCTTGAAGTGGCCGATCAGCGTGAGCGGCGCGCCCTCGGCGTTGTCCGTCGGCAGCGGGGTGTCCAGCCGGTACACCTCGCCGGCCGGGTCCTTGGTGACGATCACGGGCCGGCCGGCGCCGTCGATGAGCAGCGCCTCGGCGTCGCGGGGCACGCCGTCGGGATACCGCAGCCGATGGATCCTCATGGTCTTCGACCCGGGCCGCAGGGTCCACAGCGCGATCGTGTCGCGGCGTTTGCCGGAGCCGCCGAACAGCGGGCTGTTGTCGCCGATGTCGGCGATCCAGACCACGCCCTGGCGGTCGACGGCGAGGTCCTCGGGGTCGCGGGCGGTCGTCGGGTATCCCACGCTGCGCGTCACGGAGCAGTCCGGGCCGAGGTAGAACAGGCGCATCCGGCGCGGCTCGGGGTTGGAGTCGTTCTGCACCAGGTAGCCGCCGCCGGGCAGCGCGGCGAGCCCGGACACCTCGACGACGGCCGGGTCGGTGATCCGGCAGACCTCCTGGGCGCCCCCGGCCCGGGCGGCGGCCGGCGCGCCGGGCAGCACGACGGACAGGGCGACGACCGTCAGGATCACCGCCCACCGCATGCTCGCAGTCTGGCAGAGCGAAGCTCGCCCACCCGGCCCGAGTGACCGAATGCCACCCGAACGACCACGTTCCGTGACTTCGATACGAGCGCTATGGCCTGCCCGGGCGGGGACGGGTCGTCGAGTACAGGTGGCTGTCGGGGAACTCCTCGGCGCTCAGCACCGCGCCGATGACGATGACCGCGGTGCGCTTGATCCCGGCCTCGCGCACCTGCTCGGCGATGTCGGCCAGGGTGCCGCGCAGGATCAGCTCGTCGGCGCGGCTGGCGTAGGCGACGACGGCGGCCGGGCAGTCGGCGCCGTACCACCACGTCAGCTCCACGGCGAGCTCCGCGATCCGCTGTACCGCCAGATGCAGCACCAGCGTCGCCCGGCTCGCGGCCAGCGTGGCCAGCTCCTCCCCCGGCGGCATCGGCGTGGCCCGCGCCGCGGTTCGGGTCAGGATGACCGTCTGTGCGACGCCGGGCACGGTCAGCTCCCGCTTGAGCGAGGCCGCCGCGGCCGCGAAGGCCGGCACGCCGGGCACGATCTCGTACGGCACCCCCGCCGCGTCGAGCCGCCGTAGCTGCTCGGCCATGGCGCTGAACACCGACGGGTCCCCGGAGTGCAGCCGCGCCACGTCGAGTCCCTTCGCGTGCGCGTCAAGCAGCTCGGCGAGGATCTGATCGAGGTCCAGGTCGGCGGTGTCGACCAGCCGGGCACCCGGCGGGCAGTACTGCAGCAGCTCGACCGGCACGAGGCTGCCCGCGTAGAGGCACACCGGCGCCGACGCGATGCGGTCGCGCCCGCGCACGGTGATGAGGTCGGCGGCGCCCGGCCCGGCGCCGATGAAGTACACGGTCATTTCTCCACCACCCACTGTGTGACTGGCATCATCGGTCTCCAACTGAGGAACCCGCCGACGGGCGCGGCCCGGTTGACGGCGATACGGGTCAGCTCCCCACCGTGCGCCGTGTGCAGCTCGGCGATGAGCCGCTCCGACTCGACGGTGACCGCGTTGACGACGAGCCGCCCGCCGGGCCGCAGCACGCCCCAGCACCGCTCGAACACGCCGGGCACCGTGAACCCGCCGCCGATGAACACGGCGTCGGGCACCTCGAGGCCGTCGAGCGCCTCGGGCGCCGCCCCGACGACGAGCGACAGGCCGGGCACCCCGAGCCGCCGCGCGTTGGCCGCGACCCGCTCGGCCCTGGCCTCGTCCCGCTCGACGGCGACGGCCCGGCAGGCCCGGTGCGCCCGCAGCCACTCGATGGCGATGCTGCCCGACCCGGCCCCGACGTCCCAGAGCAGCTCGCCCGGCCGCGGCCCGAGCGCGGCGAGCGTGACGGCCCGGATCTCGCGCTTGGTGAGCTGCCCGTCGCTGTCGTACCGCGCGTCGGCCAGCCCCGGCACGACCGGAACCCCGCCCCCGCCCCGGCATTCGACCGCGACGATGTGCAGCGCCCGCGCCGCGTCCGGGTCGCGATGGATCCGCTCGTCGCCGGCACCGAGCGACTCGAGGATCGTGACGTCGCTGCCCTCGAACCCGGTCTCCTCGAGGATCCGCCAGACCTCGCGCGGCGTACCACCGTCGGCGCCGAGCACGAGCACCCGCCGCCGGTCGTGCAGATACCGTCGCAGCACGTCCACGGACCGCCCGACGGCGCTGACGACCTCGACGTCCTCCACCGCCCAGCCGAGCCGCGCGCACGCGAGCGACACCGACGAGGGGTGCGGTACGACGTGCACGTGCGCGGCCCCGAGGATGCGCACGAGCGTGGTCCCGATCCCGTAGTGCATCGGGTCGCCACTGGCGAGCACACACACCCGCCGCCCGTGCTGCTCCGCGAGCAACCGAGGCAACGCCGGCACCAGCGGCGATGGCCAGGCAATGCGTTCCTGCCGATCGACGCCGCGCACCTGCGAGAAGGCGCCACGGCCCGCCAGCGCACCCTTATCCGACAGCGCGCGCTCATCCGACAGCACGCCACGATCCGGCAGCAGTCCGTCATCCGCCAGCGCACTCTCGCCCGACAACGCGCCCTCATCCGGCAGCGCACCACAGACAGGCAGCACGCCAAGGTCCGGCGGCACGCCGTCGCCCGGCAGCGCCCCGCTGACAGGCGGCGCGCCACGATCCGGCAGCACACCGCCGACAGACAGCGCACCAAGGCCCGGCAGCAGGCCGTCATCCGACAGCGCGCCCTCATCCGGCAGCACGCCAAGGTCCGGCAGCACGCCAAGGTCCGGCGGCACGCCGTCGTTGGGTAGCAGGCCGTCGGTCGTGAGCGCGGCGCGGGGCGGGAGTAGGGCCAGTTGGCGCGCGCCGCCGAACACGACGTCCGCGGTCTCGATGGCGTTCCGGCCCGCTTCGGTCAGGCCGGCGTAGGCGTCAGCGCCGATTCCCACGACGGTGACTTCGGGAGCGGCCGCTGCGATGGCGATGGTCGCAGATGGCGATGACCGCTTCCCGACGATGAGGACCGCCGCGCCGGCGGGCGCTCCACCCGAGTCCCTTCGGGCCGCCGCCAGAAGGGCTGACGCTTCCGCGACGCTGGGAGTGCCAAGGGCCGACGCCACCCGTGCCGAGGGCGATGGGACCGGCACGGCAGCGAGCTCCTCTGGCGGAAAGGTTACCACCTCCCAGCCCCGCGAAGCGGCCAACGAGGCGGCCAGATCGGCGCGCGAATCCACTGTGGACACGGCGACGACATCGTCCAATGTGGACAGTGACTCCGTGGCCAGCGACAGGATCTCGGCCGGGGTCGTGCCGGGGCGGGCGCCGATGCCGATCACCAGGCGCACGACGCCACCAGACGGTAGGCGAGCTGCGGCGAACCGGCCCAGTGCAGGTGCAGGTAGGACGCGTGCACGCCGCCGGCGACGAAGCCGTCACGGGCCTCGCGCCAGGCCCACGCGGGGCTCGCGCCGACGGCCGGGGTGACCTGTGTGCGGTGGAACTCGTGGCCGGTGACGCGGGTGCCGGCCGGGGCGAGCACGCTGTCGGCGACGGCCACCGCGTCGCGGTAGCCGAGGGTGAGCCGGGGCGTCATGGCGGCGTCGGCGTCCAGGATGCCGCACATCGGGCGGCCGTCCAGGGTGCGGCACAGCCAGAGCAGCCCGGCGCACTCGGCGGCGATCGCGCCGCCCGATCCGGCCAGGGCGGCCACCGCGTCGCGGAGGGGGGTGTTGGCGGAGAGCTGCTCGGCGTACACCTCGGGAAAGCCACCGCCCACCACGAGCGCGCGCGTGCCGGGCGGGAGGCTCTCGTCGCGCAGTGGATCCACTGTGGACACCTGGGCGCCGGCCGCGGTGAGCAGCTCCACGGTCTCGGCGTAGCCGAAGGAGAACGCGGGGCCCCCGGCCACGGCGACGACGGGCGCGACGGGCGCGGGCGGGGCGACGGACGGCGTCCACGGCGTAGCGGTCAGCCCGGGCGCGGAGCGGGCCACGGCATGCACGGCGTCGAGGTCGACGCTCGCGGCGATGAGCTCGGCGAGGGCGGCGACGGACGCCGTGGCCTCGGCGGAGCGCTCGACGACGGGCACGAGCCCGAGGTGCCGCGACGGCGCGGCGACGGCGTCATGGCGGCGCAGCACGCCGAGGACGGGGGTGCCGACCTCGGCGCAGGCGTCGCGCAGGATCTGCTCGTGGCGGTCGGAGCCGACGCGGTTGAGGATGACGCCCGCGATGCGGACGCCCGGCCCGAAGGATCGAAATCCGTGCACGAGCGCCGCGACGGAGCGGGCCTGCGCGGTCGCGTCGACGACGAGGACGACGGGCGCGTCGAGCAGCCGGGCCACGTGCGCGGTGGAGCCGTGCTCGCCGGCGCCGGTGCGCCCGTCGTACAGGCCCATGACGCCCTCGATGATGGCGAGGCCGGCGCCCGCGGCGCCGTGGGCGAACAGCGGGGCGATGAGCTCCTCGCCGACGAGCACCGGGTCGAGGTTGCGGCCGGGGCGGCCGGCGGCGAGGGCGTGGTAGCCGGGATCGATGTAGTCGGGGCCGACCTTGAACGGCGCGACGGCGACCCCGCGCGCCGCGAACGCGGCGAGCAGCCCCGTCGCGACCGTGGTCTTGCCGTGGCCGGAGGCGGGCGCCGCGATGACGATCCGGGCTACCACTCGATACCCTGCTGGCCTTTTCGCCCGGCGTCCATCGGGTGCTTGACCTTCGTCATGTCGGTGACGAGGTCGGCGAGGTCGATCAGGTCGGGATGGGCGTCGCGGCCGGTGACGACGACGTGCTGGTTGCCGGGGCGCTCGCGCAGCGTCTCGACGACGTCGGCGATGTCGACCCAGCCCCACTTGATCGGATACGTGAACTCGTCGAGGACGTAGAACCGGTAGGCCTCGGCGGCCAGGTCGCGCTTGATCTGGGCCCAGCCCTCGGCGGCCTCGGCGGCGTGGTCGCGCTCGGTGCCGGGGCGCTGGATCCACGACCAGCCCTCGCCCATCTTGTGCCATACGACGGCGCCGCCCCGGCCGGTCTCACCGAGCGCACGCAGCGCGCCCTCCTCGCCGACCCTCCACTTCGGACTCTTCACGAACTGGAACACGGCGATCGGCCAGCCGGCGCTCCACGCGCGCAGCGCCATGCCGAACGCGGCCGTGGACTTGCCCTTGCCCTGGCCGGTGTGCACGGCGAGCACGTGCTGGCGGCGGCGCTGGCGGGTGGTGAGTCCGTCGTCGGGTACGTTCTCGACTTTTCCCTGCGGCAACTCAGGCTCCCAGGCTCGTCAGCGGAATGCAGGACGCCTCGAGCGCGGCGGCGAGGCGGCGCGCGAGGCCGAGGCGGATCGGGCCGGACTCGCAGTCGACGACGACGGCGGGGACCCCGGCCAGCAGCGGTACGACGCTCAGCGGGTCGGGCCCGCTGGTGGAGCGGCCGTCGGTGACGACGACGAGCAGCGGCCGGCGCCGGGCGTCGCGGCGGCGCTCGCCGTGCAGCGTGCGGGCGGCCTGGCGCAGCCCGGCGGCCAGCGGTGTGCGGCCCCCGGTGCGCAGCTCGGCGAGGCGCAGCACGCCGACCTCGTGGCTGGCGGTGGGCTCCAGGACGAGCGCGGCATCGTGCCCCCGGAACGCGATCATCCCGACCTTGTCCCGCCGCTGGTAGGCGTCGCGCAGCAGCGACAGGACCGCGGTCTTCACCACGCTCATCCGCTGGCGCGCCGCCATGGAGCCCGACGCGTCGACGACGAACAGCACGAGGTTGGCCTCGCGGCCGACCTTGACCGCCTCGCGCACGTCGCGGGCCTCGGCCCGGGTGGCGCCGCGCAGCGCGGCGGCGCGCACGGTGTCGGGCACGTGGAGGCTGGTGAGCTTGCCGCCGAGGGGGGCGCGGGAGCGCACGACCCGCCCGTGGCGCGAGAGCGCGGGCGATCGGCGTCCGGCGTGCGCGCCCGCCTGCCGGTTCGCGCGCCCGGCGATGCTGAGGAGCCTGGGTTTGTACGGCAGGCCCGCGAACGCCAGCGCACCGGGCGCCCCCGTGCCGCCGAACTCCTCCTCTTGCGATATACCCGATAAGTCGGATAAATCAGACTCGCCCCGCGAGTCGGACAAATCAGCACTTGAGCGATTTGTCGGCAGAGCGCCGGCATCGGCGCCGTCGGGGACACCATCGGCACCGCCCGCGGAGTCGCCCGGCGAGCCCTCCGAGGCACCGCCCGCGGAGTCGCCCGGCGAGCCCTCCGAGGCACCGCCCGCGGAGTCGCCCGGCGAGCCTTCCGGGGCACCGTCCGGCGGCGTCGGGCTGCCGCCGTCGTCGCCCGGCGAACCACCCGGCGGATCGTCGTCGTCCGGTCCGGCCTCCTGCTCCAGGACCTCCTCGAGGCGGTCGCGGTCCGCGCCCGGCGGGTCGAGCGGGTCCCGGCGCCGGCGGTGCGGCAGCGCCAGCCGCGCGGCGTCGCGCACGTCGTCCCTGGTCACCACGGTCTGCCCGTGCCACGCCGCCAGGGCCACCGCGGTCCGCGCGACGACGATGTCGGCGCGCAGGCCGTCCACGCGGTACGCCAGGCAGATCCGCGCGATCCGTTCCAGCTCCCGATCGGGCAGCGCGACCGCGCCGAGGCGGGCCCGGGCGGCGGCGATGTGCTCGGCGAGCGTGGCGTCCGCCTCGACGTAGCGCGCGGCGAACGCGGCGGGGTCGGCCTCGTAGGCGAGGCGGCGGCGCACCACCTCGGCGCGCGGCGCGGCCTCCTGCGGCGCGGCGACGCCGACGACGAGCCCGAACCGGTCGACCAGCTGCGGGCGGGGCTCACCCTCCTCCGGGTTCATCGTGCCGACGAGCAGGAACCGGGCGGCGTGCTTGACCGAGACCCCGTCCCGCTCCACGTGCGCGCGGCCCATCGCGGCGGCGTCGAGGAGCAGGTCGACGAGGTGGTCGGGCAGGAGGTTGACCTCGTCGACGTACAGCACGCCCCGATGCGCGGCGGCCAGCAGGCCGGGCTCGTAGGCCTTGACCCCGTCGCCGAGCGCGCGCTGCAGGTCGAGGGTGCCGACCACCCGGTCCTCGGTGGCTCCGACGGGCAGCTCGACGAGGGTGGAGCGGCGGCGCTCGAAGCCGGCGCCGGGCGTATGCGGGCCGTCGGGGCAGGCGGCGTCGGGCGCGGCCGGGTCGCAGGCGAACCGGCAGCCGGCGACGACGTCGACCTCGGGCAGCAGCGCGGCGAGGGCGCGCACCACCGTGGACTTCGCGGTGCCCTTCTCACCACGCACGAGCACCCCGCCGATCGCCGGCGACACGGCGGTGAGCAGCAGTGCCAGGCGCAGGTCGGCCAGGCCGACAACGGCCGAGAACGGATACGGCGGCGTCACGGGCACACACATCCCTTCGGCGGGTCCGCGCCCGCGAGGCGGCTGAACAACGGCGGCCGGAGTCTCCTGACTCCCGGATCGCCACACCTCGACTCCCCGGTCACAGTGGCGGGACCGTCCCGGATTCGCACCGGGTTCCTCCGCATACCGCTCCGGCCATCGTGTCCCACCGGCCCCAGGGCCGTCAACGTGATGCGATTGACCCTCACGACGGGCGGCGGCCTGCCGATGGGGCGGGTATGCGGCGCTGGCGCGACTCGGCCCAGACCGCGCTGTGCGTGCCGCTCGTGGCGATCGTGCTGGTCGCCATGGGCGGCACGGCCCCGCTGCGCCTGCCGCCGCTGGCGCCGGAGACGTCGGTGGCGCCGCCGGGCACCCGCGCGATGTGGCTGTGGCGGCAGCAGGAGCCGCGGCCGGTCGTGGACTGGGCGGTGGCCAACGGCGTGCGGACCCTGTTCGCGTACTACGACCCGAAGGCCGGCCCGGCCGGCCCGGCCGACCTGGACCGCCTGAGCCGGCTGCGACAGCTGTGCGACGCGGCCGGGATCGTGCTCGACGCGCTCGGCGGCGAGCCGGCCTGGACCACCGACCACGCGGCCGCGCTGGCCTGGGCCCGGGGCGCCGCGGCCACGGGCCTGTTCCGCGGGCTGCACCTCGACGTGGAGCCCTACCTGCTGCCGTCCTGGGCTTCGGACCAAGCCGATCCGGTACGGCACTATCTCGCGCTGCTCGACGAGGTCACCGCCGCCGTCGACCTGCCACTGGAGGTGGACGTGCCGTTCTGGCTGGCCACGGTGCCGCTCGCCGATGGCGGGAACCTCGCCGACGCGGTGCTGGCCCGGGTGGACGCCGTCACGGTGATGAGCTATCGCAACACGGCCACGGGCGACAACTCGATCATCGGGGTCGCCGACGACCTGCTGCGGCGGGCCGGGCGGGTCGCGAAGCCGCTCCGGCTGGGCGCGGAGACCCAGCCGCTCGGCGACTGCGGGTACTGCAGCTTCCACGGCGAGACGGCCTCCCACCTGCACCGGACCCTGGCGGCGGTGGGCTCGGCGGCGCAGCGGTACCCGGCGTTCGCGGGAATCGCGGTGCACCAGTACGACACCTGGATCGCGCTCACCGGGTAGCTCAACACGCCCGCCCCGTCGCCGATCAGCCATGGCGACACAAGACACCCTGGAAGGACCTCGCCGATGCGCCGTACCGCCTCCATCGTCGTCGCCTGCGCCGCCGGCGCGGCCGCCGTCCTGCCCGCGGCGGCACCGGCGTCCGCGGCAACGCCCGGCCTCGGGCTGGTCGTGCCGGTCCTGGCGCCCATGCTGCCGGGCCAGACGGGCTGGGTCAGCACCATGTGGGCCGCCACGGACGACGTCTGCAACGTCAGGGTCACGGCGAGCGGCACCGGGGTCACGGTGAAGTACCCGGCCAACACCGCGACCCACTCGTCGCTGTCCAGGGGCGACTCGCTGGACAAGGGCCGCCTCGACTACGCCGCGTTCAACGTGTCGCTGTCCACGTCCAACCTGCTCGCGCTGGTCCCGCTGAAGCTCGACTACTCCTACACCGCGAAGGCCGGCGGGGCGGCGTCCTGCACCGGCATCGCATACTCCGGCTCCGTCACCGCGACCCTGCCGGTCGTGTCCGCCACCGGCGACGCCGTGGTGCAGAAGACCTCGAGCGTCACCGTGCCCAGGGCCACCCCGATCTGGTCCCAGCTGGTCTTCCAGTCGCGTAAGTCCGGCGTCGACGACCTGCGGATCACGGTCTCCGGCGGTCCCGCCGGGCTGGTCGTGACCTACCCGGGCGAGCGCGCCCACACCGCCCTGAACAAGGGCGCTGGCCTGGCCGTCGGCACCGACGACTTCGCCGCGGTCAGGTTCGACGCCACCGGCGTGGCCGCCGGCACCTACAAGCTCACGGTCAAGCTCACGTACGGCACCACCACCGACACCAACGACCTCACGCTCGTCGTCTCGTAGCGAGGCAGGTACCCCATGATCCGCTCCCGCGCCCCGCTCGTCCTGGCCGCGCTCGCCCTCGCGGCGGGGGTCTCCGCCTGCGGCGGGTCCTCGGACACGGCCACGCAGGAGATCAAGACGCCGGCCCCGGCGGCCTCGCTCACCCAGGACCGCCGCGAGACGATCTTCCTGGACGCGACGGCCGCGCACCTGTGCTCGGTGCAGTCGCAGGTGTACACCGACCCGTCGGCGATGGCGTCCGCGTACGCGTCGCGGCCGATCTACACGGACCTGACCGACGGCCAGGTGGACGACTTCCAGCGGCGGTTGACCGGCGAGCCGGCCTTCGCCGACCGTCTGACCCAGCGCATCCAGTCCACGTGCGGCACACCGAAGTAGCAGTTCTCCATTCTCCGTGATCACGGAGCAAAAGTGCACACGGAGCAGCACGTTCGCTCCGTGATCATGGAGAGCCCCGCGCACCGTGGACGCCGGGCGCGCGGGCTGCGGCTGCCAGCCGATTGGCGGTCGCTCTTATCGGATCTCGTTCTCAGCCGCGCACGGGCACCCGGCGGCGCTTCTTCTTGGGTGATGCCACCGGAGCGCGCCTGGCCGCGGCCACGATCATGAAGGCGACGCCCGCGATGATCGCGGCCGGGATCAGCCAGTCGGTGAGCACGAACGGGGTCTGCGGAGCCGCGCGTGGCGCCGCCGGCGCCGTGCCGACGTCCGGGAGCAAACCGGGCGTCGAGGTGGGCGCCGCGGTCGCGCCGGACAGCGCCGCCGGCGGGCCCGAGGTCGGGGCGGTCCAGCCGGGCGGGGGCTGGGTGACCGGGCCCGAGTACGTGAACTTCAGCGTGCCCTTGACCGGCTCGCCGTCCGAGGCCACGGACTGGTACGCCGCCGTGTACACGCCCTGCTCCGGCCAGTGCGAGACGTCGATGACCGCCGGGTAGCCGGTGTTGAACACGCGCGGCTCGAACTTGCCGTCGACCAGGTTGTACTCCTGGACCGGCTTGTCGAGGCGCTTCGGCTGGCCCGTCCGCCACGCGCCCTCGACGCGCCGACCGGACGGCGTGGTGACGGTGAACCACGCGTACGAGGCGGGCGTCTCCGTGAAGTACAGCGTCAGATCGTCCCTGGGCTGGCTCACCGTGCTGTCGGCGACCGGATCGGACATGGCGAGCTGGCCGTGCGCCGCGGCCGGGGACGCCGGCAGCAACAGGGCGGCGACTACCGCCAGGACGGCCAATCCGCGCAGCGGCAAACGCATCGACCCATGATGGCGGGTTCCGCAGTACGCGACAAGCGGCTAAATTCACAGCCCTGACAAACCCCGCCGCCGACGGGAGACCGACCGTTGTCCAACGCCCGACCGACCGCCCGCGCCGGCCTCGTGCTGGCCGCGCTGCTCGCCTTCGCCGCCGCGTGCGGCGACGACCCCTCCCCCGCCGCCGCGCCGACCACCGCCGCCGCGGCGCCGCAGACGTCCGCCCCCGCCGCGGGCCCAGGATCCGACGCGCCGTCGACGCCGGCCGCCACCGGCTCGCCGGTGCCGTCGCCGCCGCAGGCCGTGAACAAGGACCTCGTGTACACCATCGCCAAGCGCCGGGCCAACCCGCCGGCCGGACGCGTCGAGGTCGCCCGGGGTGACGTCGTGCGCATCACGGTGACCAGCGACGAGGCCGACCAGCTGCACGTCCACGGCTACAACACCGAGCTCGCCCTCGCCGCCGGCCAGCCGGGCTCGATCACGCTCACCGCCGACCGCACCGGCCTGTTCGAGGTCGAGACACACAAGTCGCACCTCGTGCTGTTCCAGCTCGTGGTGCGCTGATGGGCCCGGCGGACGTGCTCGCCCACGGCGTCGGCGGGCGGCAGGACCTGCCGCTGACCCCGGCGCAGCTGGCGGTCGGTGCGGCGCTCGCGCTCGTGGTGTCGTTCGTGGTGCTGGGCGTGGCCTGGCGGGAGCCGCGCCTCGACCCCGGCGCGGGCCGCCCCGTGCCCGCGTGGCTGTCGAGGGCGGCCGGTGGTCTCGCCTGGCCCCTGCGCGTCGCGGGTATCCTGCTCGCCGCGGTACTGCTGGTGCAGTTCACGAAGCCCGACGACGAGCACAACCCCGCCGCCGGCCTGGTGTACGTCCTGTTCTGGGTCGGGCTGGTCCCGCTGTCGCTGCTGCTGGGCCCGGTCTGGCGCAGGCTCAACCCGCTGCGCGCGATCGTGGCCCTGATCCGGCGCGACGGCGGCCGCCCGCTGCCCGCCGGGCTCGGGTACTGGCCGGCCGCCGCGGGCCTGTTCGCCTTCGCCTGGCTCGAGCTCGCCGCGCCCGACCGTGCCACGCTGCCGGTGTTCGGCGCGTGGCTGGCCGTCTACGCGGCGGCGATGCTGGCCGGCGGCCTCGTCTACGGCACCGCCTGGTTCGATCGCGGCGACGCGTTCGAGGTGCTCGGCGACCTCGTCGGCCGGCTCGCGATCGTCGGCCGCCGTCCCGACGGCGCGCTCGTGTGGCGCAACCCGCTCGACGGCATCGCCGGCCTGACCGCCGCGCCCGGCCTCGTCGCCGTCCTCGCGGTCCTGCTAGGCGCGACGTTCTACGACGCCATGTCCGGCGCCCTGTTCTGGCTGCGCTTCACCCAGGAGAGCGGCCTGCCCGCGCCGGTCACCGGCACGCTGGGCCTGCTGGCGGTCATCGGGGCGGTGGCCGCGGCGTACCGGACCGCCACCCGGGCCGCCGGCCGCCGCGGGCGCGCCTCGGCGGACCGCGCGCCGGGCGAGCTCGCCCACTCGATCGTGCCGATCGCGGTCGGCTACGTGATCGCGCACTACTGGTCGCTGTTCGTCCTGGAGGGCCAGCGCACGGTCGCGCTGCTGTTCGGTGCCGAGGACTTCGAGGTGTACAGCGGGATCATCACCCCGACCGGCGTCGCCAACCTGCAGGTGACGGTGATCGTGCTCGGCCACCTGGTCGGCACGGTGCTCGCCCACGACCGCGCCCTGCGGATGTTCCCCCGCGCGCAGGCGGTCACCGGACAGCTGCCGCTGCTGGGGCTCATGGTGGTGTACACGGTGGCGGGCCTGTTCCTGCTGTTCGCCGGCTGAGGCCGGCACCCGGCGGGAGCGCGAGAAGGCGGGCGGCACGAGGGAGGAGTGCCGCCCGCCGGCTCATATATGTGTATCGAGACCGTGTTCTCGAGATAGGTGGTTCGAGGATCTCGCGATCCCTTCAAGCGGTGCTGAGAACAGCATCGGCGACAGGGCTTGGCAGAGACTTGGCGCTCGCTTGCGCCGATGTGTCGCCCGCGCGACAGCCGGCCGCAGCCACGCTCATGGCCCGCCGACGGCAGCCTCCAGCGCGAGGCGCTCGGCCGCGGCGGCGCGCACCTGCGGGGTCTCGATCGGGTCGTCGCGCAGATACGCCATGCGCCGCTCGAGCTTCTCGTCCAGCGGGACGTGCCGCACCGCGAGCAGGCGCACGTCGGCCTCGCAGTCCCACAGGCCCTCGGTCAGGGCGCCCGCGCACGCGTCCGCGTCGGGTTCCAGCGTCATGCGGGCGCGCAGGTAGGTGGCCCGCTCGTACGAGTGGGGGCTGAACCACAGCGACCGGATCCGCGGCAGCGCCTGCCGTGCGGCGGCGCCGCCGACCCGGGCCAGGCCGTCGACGAGCCGGTCGTACCCGCACATGTCGTCCGGCCGCCGGTCGAGCCAGTCGAGGCCGGCGAGCAGCGCAGGGCCGTCGGACTCGTCGCCGTGCTCGGCCAGGACGCACAGGCTCTGCCAGTACGGGCCGGAGCCGGGATCGGCGGCCACCCCGCGCGCCGCGGGCAGGGCGTCGGCCACCGGCCCCGCGAGGCACTCCCGGGCCGCGTCGTCGATGCCGTCGGCCTCCTCGAGGAGCTCGCCGAGGCCGCGCACGGCCTCGGGGCCGGCTGACAGACCGGCGGAGAGTGCGGCGCGGACGCGCTCGTCGCGGGCGGCCCAGTCGCTCCAGGGCGGGCCCGGGGGCAGGTGCGGAGGGCCTTGGGCGCCTCGGGAGGCTTGCGCGCAGGCCAGGCGATCGGCCGCCGCGGGGAGCAGGTCGTCCCACCAGTTGGCCGGCCAGGCATTCGCGATCACGGCGAGCGCTTCGCGCCAGTAGGGGCCGATGTGGACGTACCGCCGCAGACTCTCGACGACCCCCTCGGACCCGGCGCGGCCCAGCGCCTCCGCGACCCGCAGGACGTGGGAGAACTCGCCGGTCTCGTCAGTGGCGGTGAAGAGCCGGGCGATGATCGGGCCGGTCGGCAGCTCCAGGTCCCGGACCAGCCGCGCCAGGTAGACGCCGCGCTCGTCCAGCGGCAGCCAGCGGTGGTCGCGGCGGATGCAGGCGTACACCAGGTCCGGGGCGGCCGGGTCCCGCCCCGCCCGCACGGCACCCCGTCCGAGGCCGCGCTGCAGCGCGCCGGCCCGGGTCCGGGTGGGCAGGTAGTGCCAGTCGTCCTCAATGGTCATGCCGAGACCTCCGCTTCGCTACGGCGGCGGCATGACCTGAACCTGCGTTTATTATGAGCGGCCACTCCGCTTCGCTCCGTACCCCTCATGCCCGAGACCTCCGCTTCGCTCCGGCGGCGGCATGACCTGAACCTGCGTTTATTGTGAGCGGCCACTCCGCTTCGCTCCGTACCCCTCATGCCGATGCAGTGTGCGGGGTTTCCGGGCGGCGCGCCGCCGATTTCCGGCCCGGAAAAGGCTTGACAAAGGGCCCGGACGCGACACGACGCCGGTCAGCGGGTTGGCCGCCGACCGGCGTCGTGAGTGTGATCTCACCGCCCCGAGAGGAGTTGGTCACGCGCTGGCGTCGTTGATCTCGTTGTCGTTGTGGGAGCCCGAGCCGAGGAAGTTCTCGAAGTGGGAGGTGATGCCCTCCAGGCCCGCGAGCACCGACGTGGCGCCGAAGCTGTGCACCTGGCCGAAGCCCACCTCGCCGAAGCCGACGGAGTCGTTCTCGGCCGCGCCGAAGCCCGACTCGCCGAAGCTCTCCTGGCCGTACGCGGCGAAGGTGTGGTCCTCCTCGATCTCCGTGCGCTCGTAGCGCGTGTACTCGGTGATCTGGTAGTGGTTGCCGGCCGCGTCGGTGTACTCGATGTGCTTGACGTTCTCGAACGCTTCGTGCTCGATGCTGCGGTGGTCGTGCTCGAGGATGCCGTACTGCGACTGGTAGTCCTGCGAGGCGCCCAAGCCCGCGTGCGCCTCCTCCAGCGAGCCGTGCTCGTGGCCCATCTCGATCTCGCCGTACTCGCTCATGGGGGTGGTCCTCTCGGATGCATGTCAGCTCGGGGGTGCTGCATTCAAGGTACGGGGCCCCGTACAGCGCCAAATCCCGGAAACGTGCCACGCGGACATCGGCGGATCAGACTCAATAGGCGATGACCGGCGCCCCCGTGTGACTGACCGGGACCAGGTGCGTCACGCACTCGGCGCCCTCGAGCCGGTGCAGCAGAAACCCGGTCGGCTCGGCCACGAAGCTCACCGGGCGGTCCTCGCGCAGGCCGAGGTCCACGGCCCGGTACGTGCTGGGCGCGACGCTGAGCACCGTGCCCGCGAACCCCGCGGTGACCACGCGGTGCAGGTGCCCGGCGAGCACCCGGACGACGTGCGGGTGCCGCCGCACGACCTCGGCGAGCGCGGGCCCGTCGACGAGCCGGATGGCGTCCATGCCGGGGATGCCGACCCGGATCGGCGGGTGGTGCAGGCAGACGAACGCCGGCACCTGCGAGCGGCGGCCGAGCGTGTCGTCGAGCCAGGCGAGCTGCTCGTCGCCGAGCAGGCCGGCGTCGCCGAGCTCGGGCCGCAGGGAGTCGAGGACGACGATCGTGAACTCTTCGTACTCCGCGGCGTAGAAGGTCTCGGCCAGCCCGAACGACTGCTGGAGCGCGGCCTTGCCGTCGTGGTTGCCCGTGACGAGGTGTACCGGGACGGGATAGCGCCCGATCAGCTCCTGGAGCACCTCGTACTCCCCACCGCGGCCGCGGTCGACGAGGTCCCCGGTGACGACGACGCAGTCGGGCTGCGGCTCCAGCGCGAGCACGCGGGTCAGCGCCCGGTACAGCCCGGCGGCCGGCTCCGCGGCCAGCGCGCCGGTGGTGATGTGTGGATCGCTGAGGTGCGCGATGAGGGGCATGCCCGTCATTCTGCGCCGCGAAAGTGGCCGGGCGGGGCGGCTCCGGTGGGTGAGCCGCCCCGCCCGTGTCCAGGATCGGCGCGAAGCGCCGAACAGATCGGACTTATCAGTATTTAGCGTGAAACACCCACCGGCTTGTCGGTCGCCTCGGTCGTCTTGGCGGCCGAGAGGTCCAGCGTGCTGCGCAGCATCGCCGGGCGCATCAGCAGCGCCGCGATCACGCCCACCACCGCGATGCACGCGGAGACGAGGAAGATGTGGCCGGTGGCGTCGCCGTACGCGGCGCGGACGATGTGCCGCATCGCCTCGGGCAGCGCGTTGAGGTTGAGGTTGCTGGTCTTGCCGCCGCCGGCCGGGGCGTGCACGCCGGCCGCGGCGAGCGACTCCGTGATGTTGCTCGTCACCCGGCGGGCCAGGATCGCACCGAGAACCGAGACGCCGATGGTGCCGCCGAGCGAGCGGAAGAACGCCACCGTAGAGCTGGCCGCGCCGATGTCCTTGAGCGGCACGCTGTTCTGCACCGCCAGCACCAGGTTCTGCATGGACATGCCCACGCCGACGCCGATCAACAGCATGGCGCCGCTGACGAAGACCAGCGAGGTCTCGTGGTCGATGGTGGACAGGGCCGCGAAGCCGGCGACGAGGACGATGGTGCCGGCGACGATGTACGGCTTGATCCGCCCGGTCCGGGTGATGAGCTGCCCGACCACGATCGAGGAGATCAGCACGCCCGCCATGAGCGGGATGGTGAGCAGGCCGGCCTCGGTGGGCGTGTAGCCGCGGCCGATCTGGAAGTACTGGCCGAGGAAGACCGCGCCGCCGAACATCGCCATGCCGACCGCGAGGCTCGCCACGATCGACAGCGCGGTGGTCCGCTGCTTGACGATGTCCAGCGGCACGACCGGCTCGGCGGCGCGGGACTCGACCCACACGGCCAGCGCGAGCAGCACCAGCCCCGCGGCCACCATGACCGCGCTCTGCCAGGACAGCCACGCGAACGAGCCGCCGACGAACGACACCCAGATCAGCAGCACGCTGACGCCGACGGCGATGAGGCCCGCGCCCAGGTAGTCGATCTTGACGTTGTCCCGCTTGATCGTGACCAGGTGCAGGGTCTTCTGGAGTACCACGAGGGCGATGACGGCCACCGGCACACCCACGAAGAAGCACCAGCGCCAGCCCAGCCACGAGGTGTCGACGATCACGCCGCCGAGCAGCGGCCCGCCCACGGTGGCCACCGCCATCACGCCGCCGAGATAGCCGTTGTACCGGCCGCGTTCCCGGGGCGAGATCATCGCCGCGATCACGACCTGGACCAGCGCCTGCAGGCCGCCGACGCCGATGCCCTGGAAGGCACGGGCGGCGATGAGCTCCCCGGTGTTCTGCGCGAGGCCGCTGAGCATCGAGCCCAGCACGAAGATCACGATCGAGACCTGGACGAGGACCTTCTTGTTGTACAGGTCGGCGAGCTTGCCCCAGATCGGGGTCGTCGCGGTCGCGGTGAGCAGGGTGGCGGTGACGACCCAGGTGTACTGCGTCTGCGTGCCGTTGAGCGCGCCGATGATCTTCGGCAGCGCGGTTGAGACGATCGTGGAGCTCACCATCGCGACGAAGAGGGCGAGCAACAGGCCGCTCAGCGCCTCCAGGACTTGCCGATGGGTCATCGGCTCCTCGGTCTGCGTCTGACTCATCGTGTTGCCTCCAGGGTGTTGCGGTTGGTCGTAGCGAACTGCGCGTTGAGGGAGCCGCGGAAGCGGCACAGCAGCGTGCCGAGGAGCTCGACGTCGGCGCGGCTCCAGTCGCTCAGAGCGGCGGCGAGCAGGGTGGAGTACCAGTCGTTGGAGCGCCGCAGGATGTCGCGCCCGGCGTCGGTGAGCTCCAGGAAGCTGGCCCGGCCGTCGCGCGGGTCGGCGACCCGGCGTACCAGGCCGTCCTGGACGAGCACGCTGACCGCCCGGCTGGTCGTCGACTGGTCGAGCGCGCAGGCGGCGGCGAGCTCCTTGAGACGACAGCCGCCGGCGAGCCGCTCGATGACGGCGAGCATGCCGGCGACGCCGGGCGCGAGCGCCTCGTTGTCGTGCTGGTACTGCTGCTTCACCAGGCGCACGACCTTCATGAGCTCGCGCACCTCGTCGCGCAGCGCGTCGACATGCTCCACCGGCCCTCCCGAATACTTGCCTGGCACAAGCATCCAAAAAACTTGCCTAGTGCGCAAGTTTGCTCAATGAGAATTAGGTAACATCAAGACGTGGGGGCCGGCCTGCGAGAACGCAAGAAGAGCGCCACCCGGCAGGCCCTGCACGAGGCCGCCGTGGCGCTGTCGATTGAGCACGGCCTGGACAAGGTCACCGTGGAGGCGATCGCGGACGCGGCCGAGGTGTCGCGCCGGACGTTCTCGAACTACTTCGCGAGCAAGGAGGAGGCGCTGCTGTACGGCGACCAGCTGCGCATTCGCCTGCTGGTCGACGCCGTCCGGGACCGCCCGGCCGCCGAGCCGCCCTGGGCCGCGCTGACGGGCGCCGCGCTGGAGGTGCAGCAGCGCCTGGGCGCGCGCGATCCACGCTGGGTGACACAGGTCCGGATGGTGCGCCGGCACCCGGCGCTGGCGGCGCAGCAGGTCTCGACGTACGCCTCGATGGAGGACGAGCTGACCGCGGAGATCAGCTCCCGGGCGCCGTGGTCCGCGCAGTGCCCGGTGCGGGCCCGCCTGATGGCCGCGGCCTTCCTGGCCTCGATGCGCGTGGCGGTGCAGGACTGGCTGGACCGCCCGCCGGGCACCCAACTCGCCGACGTCATGCGCGAGGCCCTGACCGAGATGGGCGCCGCGTTCCACTGAACCGAGGAGGCGCGCGGCGCCGCCCCAGCCAGGCCGCGGACCGTGCGGATTGCGTTACGGATCAGCTATCGGCAGGCCCCGAGTTGACCAACTCCAGTCCCACAGGGGCGTTCACGCGAAGAGCCCAGGGACCTCTTCGGACAAATCCCGTAGATATTCCCGTTGCTGATCATCGAGCTCGTCGATCCTTATCGCGCGCAACGGAGCGAGCACTTCAGCGGTCAGATCGAAGTGCTCAATGATTTCTACAATCGCATTCAGTTGCGCTTCACGCGCGTCCGATTCGGGCTCGACGGATGCCGTCAGCGCCAGGAGACGTGCCACACTTTCAGCCTCGCCTTGATCAAACGCGCCAACCACATCGCCCACCGCGTCAGCACCAAACTCTCGCTCGCGCGGCGCGATGGCAATAATCCGCGTAACCAGTTCCGCGAACGGCTGAGCACCGATCACCGACGGTACTCCTCGATCCTCGAGGCGATGCAGGCAACGTGACACGCTACACGGGGTAGACCTCGAACTCGCCGAGTTGGGCCACCGGCGACATGGTGTTGCCGAAGAAGACGAGCTGCACGTATCTCGCGATGGTCGGCGGGAACGTGATCGTCACCGTGTTCGCGGTGGCCGGAGCGAACGTGTACGACCTGGTGTCGGCAACCGTGGTCCACGGGTCGGTGGTGAGCGAGGTCATGACCATGATCGTCTGGGACCGCGCCAGCCACCCGGGCGGGAGCTTGAGCACCACTCGCGACACCTGGTAGTTCGCGGCGAGCTCAACCATGATGGGCTGCGGAAATGCGTTCACCCGGCTTTCCCACGCGGTGTTCGGGTTGCGGTCGACCGCGTCCTCGGCGCGGCTCATGCCCGAGGATTCCGCCCAGACCGGCCGCCCCGCGGCCAGGTTGGGCGGCGGTGGGGTGACTCCCGTGCCGGAGAGCGGGATCGACAACGAGTTCACGGACAGCGTGCCGGTCCGCGGACCGGTGGCGGTGGGTCTGAACCCGACCGTGATGGTGCAGGAACTCGCGCCGGGCAGGGTCGCGCCGCAGGTGCCGCCGGCGCGCTGGAAGTCGCCGGTGACCGTGACGGGGGTGAGCGTCGCGGGACTGCCGCCGGTGTTGCGGAGCGTGACGGGCTGCGCCGCGCTCGTCGCACCGACGGCGGCGTCGCCGAAGGTGAGGCCGCCCGGGCTGAGCGACAGCTCCGGCGGCGATGGCGGGTCCGGCGGGACCTCGTACACCTCGAACTCCGACAGCTGCGCCGCCGGCCAGCCAGAGTTGCTGTCGATGACCAGCTGAATCTTGCGGCGGTATCCGGGCGCGAAGTCGATCGTCACGGCGTTTCCGGTGGCCGGGTCGAACGTGTACGGCCTGGACCCGACGACGGTGACGGGGTCGATATCCCCCGCGCGCACGGCGATCGTCTGCGTCCGTGCCGGCCACTGCGATTGCGGCTGCGGCGGCAGCCTCAGCACGACCCGGAAGACGTTGCGCGGGCCGCCGAGGTCGACCGTGATGTACTGCGGGAACGCGTTCTGCGGACCTTCCCAGTACGACATCGGGTTGCCATCGTTGGCGTAGGACGCCGGGAAGGGCATGGCCGAGGCCGCGGCGATCGGACGGCCGAGCGCGATGTTGCCCCCGTCCGCGGCCGCTGGGGCCGCGCCTGCGACGACCGGCAGGACGGCGCCGAGGACGACGGCGGCGACGAACGCGGCGAGCCGGGCCCGGCGCGGCCGGGACGCGGAGGTGGAGTGAACCACTGTGGTACCCCTTCCCACGAGGGGCGCGACAATCGCGGAGAGTGATGCCGGCGTCATCATACGCAACATAAACGAAACATTTCAATGCTTAATTGAGCCCGGTGCCCCAGGCTCGCCGACGGCGACCGCGAAGCGGCTCGGCCAGCCACGCGGCGTCGTGAAGATGGCGGCCACCCAGGACAGCCGGGCGCTCCAACGCCCAGATCGCGCAGGCGCTGTTCCTGTCGCAGAAGACCGTGCGCAACAACGTATCGAACGTGTTCGCGAAGCTCCGGGTCGCCGACCGGGCCGAGGCGATCGTCCGGGCCCGCGAGGCGGGCCTCGGACGGTAGCTCCGTGCGAGTCAGCGGTTCTTCGCGATGGCCGGCAGGACGGCGCGGTCCGGGTCGACGTGCAGGACGCTGAACGTGATCGGCTCGCCGTCCTGCCACCGGATCGCCAGGCGATGCGTCTCGCGTGTGGCCGGGAACAGCATCCTGCCCGTGGCCACGACCGGCAGGCTCAGCTTGGCGGGCTGGGCGCCGCGGTTCTTCACGTTGCCGCCGACCACGTTGACGAGTTCGCCCATCGCGTCGGTGACGTCCCGGTCGCTGATCTCCCCGGCGCCCATGGCCAGCATGATCGCGGTGATGTCGCCGGCCGCGATCGGCGGTACGAGCACCCGCACGTGGCCCTCCCAGGCGCCGGTGATCGACACCGAGGCGGTGATCGCCTTCGGGTCCGGCGCGGCCGGCGCGTCGGTCAGGGCGGCCGGCGGCTGCTGCAGGTACGCGTCCCAGACCTCGTTGACGATCTCGATGAGATCCCGGTCCGACAGGCCGGACTCTGCGATGGAATCGTCCGCCATGGCCGCTCCCGACGTCTGCCAACGGCACCGCCGCTCGGTGCCCCTTCCCGCATCGTGACAGCCGGAAGTTTCAACGCGACCGGTTTGGCGGTTTTGGGCCGCTCCCGCCCGGCTCGACGGTGGTTCAGCCGGCAGCGGAATACGCTCCCAGAGGGCGGCCCGGGTGCGGGTTCTCGCCTATGTTCGGCTCATGCGCACACGCTACGACCGGCACCCCGACGAGGAGCCGCCGCCTCCGGCGCTGCACACACCCTGGCTCGACGAGCAGCTGTTCGGCCGCCGCATGGTGTTCCTGCGCGGCCCGATCGAGCCCGAGATGGCCGCGCGTGCCGCGGCGACGCTGCTCGCCCTCGACGCCTCCGGCGCCGACCCGATCAGCGTGCACATGAGCGCCGAGCAGGGCAGCCTGGCCGCGGTCTGGACACTGGTCGACGCGATCGACGCGCTGCGGGCGCCCGTCCACGCGACCGCGGTCGGCGAGGTGAGCGCGGCCGCCCTCGGCGTGTTCTGCGCCGCGGCCCAGCGCACCGCGTTCGCGCACGCCCGGTTTCGCCTGGCCGAGCCGAAGGTGTCCTCGCCGGGCGGCACCGCCGACCAGGTGGTGGCGGAGGCCGGCCGCTACCTGCGCGACCTGGAGGACCTGATCCTGCGCATCTGCGCCGCCACCGGCCGGCCGCGCTCCCGTGTGGAGGACGACCTGCAGTCCGGCCGCGTGCTGACGGCCGAGGACGCCATGGAGTACGGGCTGATCTCGTCCATCGTCCAGCGCTGAGCCGCAGCGCCGCTACCCGCGCGGCCGCGCCGGGCGATGTACGCCCGGCGCGGCCGGCGGCGGTCGCGGGACGAGGTCAGGTCGTAACGATCGTGCCGTCGGGCTGGCGGGCGCAGGTCACCGCGCGGGCCCCCGTGACCGCGGCGGCGGACAGGCAGCGGCCCAGCACGGCCTGGCCCGCCGCGGTCGGGTGCCACGACTCCTGGCAGGTCTGGAAGTACGACACGCAGGTGTTGGCGATGCGCTGAATGGCGATCTTGTCCTTGCCCGACAGGCTCGTCACGAAGGTGCCGCTCGGGCCGTCCTGCAGGCGGATCGGGGTGGCCAGGGCGTTGGCCGGGCTCCCGGGGCGCTCGCACAGGCGGGCGCCGTCGAAGGCGTGCTGGACGTCCAGGAACACCAGGTCCTCGTTCGGGAACTCGGCGGCCAGGGTGTTGCGCACGTTCTGCACGAGCGTGCCGAGGCCCTGCGAGAAGAGGTGGCCGGCCGACAGGCTCGCCCGGTGGATGGGGCAGCCGGCCGCGTACCGCACGGCGCCAAGCTCGCGGAACTTGTCCCGGTCGTCCTGGCGCCCGTCGGCCTCCCAGTAGGAGCGGTCCAGGTCGAACGGAAGCGGGTTGGTGTAGTCCTGGAACACGACGCGGTGCTTGTGGTCGGCGTCGATCTCGTTCAGCGTGACGAGCAGCTGCCGCACGGCCGCGACCGTCTCGGCGGTGGCCGCGGCGAACTGCGCGACGGTGGCCAGGTCGTCGGCGGTGCACGGGGACTGCTCGACGGGGCCGTTGAGGTACGCCCAGAACTCCCACCAGCCGGTCCACGCATCGGCGATGAAGCGGTTGGCGCACTTCTCCGCCACGTCGCCGAACGTGAACGAGCTGTTGTTCGAGCCGAGGCCGACCAGCACGAGGTCGATGTTGTGGGTCTGCCCGACGGCGCGGAGCTGGTCGAGCTGGGCGGCGACCGAGCGGCCCTTGGCGCGGGCGGACGACGGGGCGGTGAAGTCGGCCGGGCGGCCGCCGGAGCACGCGAGGTTGTAGCGGTCCTGGATGCCGGGCAGGGTCGCCTGCAGCAGCGAGGCATTGGCGGAGCGGTGGCAGAAGTAGGCGTTGCTGTTCGGCGCGGACCAGCCGGGGAAGCCCTGCGCCGCCCCGTTGACGTCGACGACCGGCTGGTAGGCGCCGGCTCCCTCGCCGCTGATGAAGCTGTCACCCAGGGCGACGGCGGCGGTAGGCAACGCGGCGGCGGCCGGGGCGGCTGGGACGGCCACCGCGCCGGTGGCGACGAGGGCCACCACCAGCAGGGCACGACGGAACACGGACACGGGCGGTCTCCTCGATCCAGAATGTGAAGACCTTTCGGATCAGATCACGGACCCGCCATCAACGTCAATATGTTCAATAGATGGACATATGCACGTGGTTGGTGTGGTCGCTGCTCGGGTCGCCCTTGCCGCTCTCGTAGGTGTGCCAGCCGGCGGCCGGCGTCCAGATCTGGCGGAACCAGATCACGTACATCACGCCGAGACGCTCGGCGTTGCGCACGAGCCACGTCGCCAGCTGGGTGCCGTACTCCTTCGACGTCCCGTCCGCGACGCCGCCGAAGCCCTTCGGGTCGGCGGCGAAGTCGCACGCGCGGCCCTTCGGGTGCTCGTAGGGCTCCCCCGGCGGGCGCCAGCACGACACGAAGCGGCCGAAGCCGGCCCGCCGCACCTGCTGCAGCGCGTGCAGGGCGCGCGGGGTCAGACAGCCCTTCGTGGTCGGGTCCGGGGCGCCGCAGGTCTCGGCCGGCCACGACCCGTCCGGGTGGCGCGGGGCCGGCTCGGCGACGACGTTGGGGGTCCCGGCGCTGGTCGTCGTCGCGGCGTCGAGGAGGCGCTGCGCCTCCCGCATCCGCGCGGTGGCGAGCGCCGCCTCGACCTCGGCCTTCTGCTTGGCCATGACCGCGAGCTGCTCCTGCTGCTTGGCGACCTCGGCGTCGACGGCGGCCCTGGCCGCGTCGAGCCGGTCGCGGACGCCGGAGAGCTCCCGCAGCCGCTCGCCCTGCCGGCGGGCGATGAGCTCGAGCAGGCTCACCCGGTCGGCGAACACGCCCGGGGTAGGGCTGTCGAGCAGGGCCGCGGCGTCGCGCAGGCCGCCACCCATCTGGTACGCCGTGATCGAGATCTTCTGGGTGTCGGCGAGCATCGCGTTGTACCGCGACTCCAGGTCGGCCTGCTGCGCGGCGTACGCGGCCTGGCGCTGCCGGGAGGCGCCGAGCGCGTTCTGGGCGTCGATGTACGCGCGGTTGGCCGCGTCGAGCCTCTGCGTGAGCTCGGCCGAGCCCTCCTCGGCAGGGCCCGGGGACGGGGGCGCGGCGATGGCCGCGGCGGGGGTCAGCAGGATCGCCAGGGCGCAGATGACGGCCAGGATCCACGGTGTTCTCCACATACTGCCCGGCCCATCGGCCGCCGCCCGGGCGAGTTGACGAATTCGGGGCGGGGAGCGCCGTCAGCCGCGAGCGGCGGGTCAGCGGACCGAGGCGTGGAGCGCGGCCGTCGTCGCCGTCTCGTCGACCGCGGAGCGCACGATCAGGCGCTCCAGGTCCGACAGGAAGCCCAGCGGCCCACGCCGGCCGAAGAAGCCGTGCTCCACGCACAGCATCAGCTCGGCCGTCTCGCCCAGGTCCATCAGGAACATGAAGAAGTTCGCGTGCTTGGGCAGGCGGTCGATGACCGGGGAGCGCAGCTTCGTGGCCGGGAGCAGGTCGGCCACCCGTTCGGCGAGCTCATCCTGCGGCACCTGGGCCGGCGGCTCGGCGTCCAGCAGGGCATACCGCGTGTCGTTGAAGTAGCAGTAGCCGTCCGGCACGATGCCCCGCCGCTCGGCGACATCGGCGATCAGCGCGTCGAGGGCGCGCGGGTCGTATTCGCAGTGGGCGTACGCCGAGAGCGCCGCGTCGGCCGAGCGCCGCAGGAAACCGTCGACCGTCTCGGTGTCCAGCCGCGCCCGGGCGCAGTCGAGGCGGAAGAGGGCGTTGGAGTTGAAGGCGCCGACCAGGCCGCGGCTGGCCGCTCGGAAGCGGGTCGACACGATCATGCGCAGGGCGGCCTCGTCCTCGCCGGTATACGCGGCCAGCTGCAGGGTCGTGGCGCCCAGCAGCACCGTCGCGGATGGCACGCCGTGGCGGGCGGCCAGGGAGTTGGCGGCCAGGGCGAGCGCCGGGGACTGGATGAGGCCCCAGTCGAGGTTGGGCGTGCCGTCGCCGACCCGCACGATCATGCTCGCCGGCAGGCTCTCCAGGTGGCGGGCCCAGAACGCGAGGGCCTTCGCCTCGCGGCGCCCGCCGATCGCGGAGCGCTCGTACTCGACCCGCTCGAGCGGCTGCTGGCCGGGCTCGACCGTGACGGGCGGGTCGGCGAGCAGGTTCGCCAGGTCGCCGCGGACGATGTTGAAGCTCCAGCCGTCGACGGCCATGTGGCTCGCGGCGAGCAGCACCAGCAGGGGCTCGCCGGAGCGCACCAGCACCGCGGCGCGCAGCGGCAGGTCGGCGCCGATGTCGAACCACGGGCGGCGTAAGGCCTCGCCGAGGTCGGCCGCGGCCTCCTCCAGGCCGACGTCGCCGAGGTCGTCGAGCTCGTGGACCCGCAGCGCGATCTCGCCGGCGGCGGCGACGCGCTGGATCGGGCCGTCGGGCGTGTCGAGATACAGCGTGTGCAGCGAGTCGTGCCGCTCCACCAGAAGCCGCAGGGCGTCGAGCACCGCGGGCAGGTCGCGGCCGGGCGGGACCGGGCAGCTCACGAGCAGGTTGAGCGTGGTGTCCTCCGGCGGCAGCCAGCGGAACACGTCCCAGATCGCCAGCTGCGCCCAGATCAGCGGCCCCTCGCTGGCGCGGCCGGTGCGGTCGGTGCGGAACGCGATCGTGTTCGGGTGTCTGTCCACGACACTCACCGACCCTCTGGATCATCACCTGACGTGGAAGGACCCTCAGGTTACGACCGCGATACGAAACTTTCAATGATCTATTCGAGAACCACTCACGATCAGTACGAATCTTGCTGCAATCAGGCTCATCGCCCAAAAATATGCAATATCGTGGATAAGAGTGACCGTCAATTGGCGCTTGGCATCGCGAGAAGCCGAGTTCGGGCGGCGCAGGTCCGTGCCTGCGATCCGCGTCGCCCGACCATCATGTTCGCCGTGATTACGGAGTAAAAATGCACAAAAAGCAGCACGTTCGCTCCGTGATCACGGAGAACCCCGTGCACTGTGGGCGTCGGACGCATGACCACTGAGACTTTGCTCGGCGGACTGCCGCTGCCAGCCAAGTGACGGTCGCTCTAAGTCGCGGCGCGGAACGCCCGACTTATCTGGGGTGCGACAGAGTTCGATAAGTTGTACGGCATGTGGCGGATCACCGTAAACCACACGTGCATCGGCTCGGGGAGCTGCGTCGGCGTCGCGCCCGGACGGTTCGAGCTCGACGAGGCCGAGGGGCGATCACACCCCGTCACGCCGGACGTCGAGCCCGACGAGGCCGTGCTCGACGCGGTCGCATCGTGTCCGATGGAGGCGATCTCGGTGGTCGACCTGGAGACCGGCGAGACGGTCGAAGCCTAGGGTCTGGACCGGTCCGGGACGGGTCGACCTAGAACCCGCCGCGATAGGCGACCAGCAGGGCCTCCGCGGCCTGCACCGGGGTCAGCGTGCCGTCGAGCACCTGCCGCTCGACGCGCGGCGCCAGGTCGCGGACCGCGGGGCTGGTGCGCAGGCCGTCGAGCAGCGCGTCGCGGGTCATCGACCAGACCCAGCCGAGCTGCTGGCGCTCGCGCCTGGTCCGCAGGGCACCTGAGGCCTCGAGGGTGTCGTGGTGGCGGGTCAGCTGCGCCCACAGGTCGGGCAGGCCGGCGCCGGTGAGGCCGCTGCACGTGACGACCGGGGGCTGCCAGGTCTCGCGGCCCGTGCGCAGCAGGCGCAGCGCCCCGGCAAGCTCGCGGGCGGCGGAGCGGGCGTCGGCCTCGTGCGGGCCGTCGGCCTTGTTGACCGCGATGACGTCGGCGAGCTCCAGCACGCCCTTCTTGATGCCCTGCAGCTGGTCGCCGGTGCGCGCCAGGGCCAGCAGCAGGAACGTGTCCACCATGTCGGCGACCGCGGTCTCGGACTGGCCCACGCCGACGGTCTCCACGAGCACCACGTCGTAGCCGGCCGCCTCGACCACGACCATCGCCTCGCGGGTCGCCCGGGCGACGCCGCCCAGCGTGCCGGACGTCGGCGACGGGCGCACGAACGCGGCCGGGTCGGCGGCCAGGCGGGTCATGCGCGTCTTGTCGCCGAGGATGCTGCCCCCGGTCCGGGTCGAGGACGGGTCGACGGCGAGCACGGCGACGCGGTGCCCCTCGCCGGTGAGCAGGGTGCCGAGGGCGTCGATGAACGTGGACTTGCCGACGCCCGGCACGCCGGTGACGCCCACGCGCCGGGCCCGGCCGGCGTGCGGGGCGAGCGCGCCGAGGAGCTCCTGGGCGCGCTCGCGGTGGTCGGCGCGGGTGGACTCGACGAGCGTGATCGCGCGGGCGATCCAGGCGCGTGAACCGCCCAGCACGCCCTCGACGAGGTCGCTCAGTGCTGCAACCGGGATCGCAGCACCTCCAGCAGGTCCAGGGCGGCGGCGGCGATGACGGTGCCGGGGCCGAAGATCGCGGCGGCGCCGGCCGCGCGCAGCTCGTCGTGGTCCTGCGGCGGGATGACGCCGCCGACCACGACGAGGATGTCGTCGCGGCCGAGCTCCGCCAGCTCCGCCCGCAGCGCCGGCACCAGGGTCAGGTGCCCGGCGGCGAGCGAGTTGACCCCGACGATGTGCACGTCGGCCTCGACCGCCTGGCGGGCCACCTCGCCCGGCGTGGAGAACAGCGGGCCCACGTCGACGTCGAAGCCGAGGTCGGCGAAGGCGGTCGCGATCACCTTCTGGCCGCGGTCGTGGCCGTCCTGGCCCATCTTCGCCACCAGGATCCGCGGGCGGCGCCCCTCGGCCTCGGCGAACGCGTCGGTCGCGGCACGCACCCCTTCGACAAGCTCGTTGCCGGCAGCCTCGTCGCGGTACACGCCCGAGATGGTACGGATCTGCGCGGTGTGCCGCCCGAAGACCTTCTCCAGCGCGTCGGAGATCTCCCCGACGGAGGCCTGCGCGCGGGCCGCGGCCACCGACAGCGCAAGCAGGTTGCCGTCGCCGGCCGCGCCCGCGGTGAGCGCTTCGAGCGCCGCGTCGCAGGCGGCCTGGTCGCGCTCGGCCCGCAGCCGCTGGAGCCGGGCGATCTGCGAGGCGCGGACGGCGGAGTTGTCGACCTTGAGGACCTCGATCGGCTCGTCGGCGTCGGCGCGGTACTTGTTGACGCCGATGACCGGCTGGCGGCCCGAGTCGATGCGGGCCTGGGTGCGCGCCGCCGCCTCCTCGATGCGCAGCTTCGGGATGCCCTCGCCGATCGCGCGGGCCATGCCGCCGGCCCGCTCGACCTCCTCGATGTGCGCCCACGCCCGCTGGGCGAGGTCGTGGGTGAGCCGCTCGACGTACGCGCTGCCGCCCCACGGGTCGATCACCCGCGTGGTGCCGGACTCCTGCTGCAGCAGCAGCTGGGTGTTGCGCGCGATGCGGGCCGAGAAGTCGGTCGGCAGGGCGAGGGCCTCGTCCAGCGCGTTGGTGTGCAGCGACTGGGTGTGCCCCTGCGTCGCCGCCATCGCCTCGACGCAGGTGCGCACCACGTTGTTGAACACGTCCTGGGCGGTCAGCGACCAGCCGGAGGTCTGGCAGTGCGTGCGCAGGCTCAGCGACTTCGGGTTCTTCGCCCCGAACTCGCGGACCAGCCGCGACCACAGCAGCCGGCCGGCGCGCAGCTTCGCGACCTCCATGAAGAAGTTCATGCCGATGGCCCAGAAGAACGACAGGCGCGGCGCGAACGTGTCCACGTCGAGGCCGGCGGCGCGCCCGGCGCGCAGGTACTCCACGCCGTCGGCGAGCGTGTACGCCAGCTCCAGATCGGCGGTCGCCCCGGCCTCCTGGATGTGGTAGCCGGAGATCGAGATGGAGTTGAACTTCGGCATGTGGCTCGAGGTGTACCCGAAGATGTCGCCGATGATCCGCATCGAGGGCTCGGGCGGGTAGATGTAGGTGTTGCGGACCATGAACTCCTTGAGGATGTCGTTCTGGATGGTCCCGGAGAGCTGCTCCGGCGCCACCCCCTGCTCCTCGGCGGCCACGATGTACAGCGCCAGCACCGGCAGGACGGCGCCGTTCATCGTCATCGACACGCTCATGCGGTCCAGCGGGATGCCCTCGAACAGCCGGCGCATGTCCAGGATCGAGTCGATCGCGACGCCGGCCATGCCCACGTCGCCGGCCACGCGCGGGTGGTCGGAGTCGTAGCCGCGGTGGGTGGCCAGGTCGAAGGCGACCGACAGGCCCTTCTGCCCGCCGGCCAGGTTGCGGCGGTAGAACGCGTTGGACTCCTCGGCGGTGGAGAAGCCGGCGTACTGCCGGACCGTCCACGGCTGCGTGGTGTACATCGTCGGGTAGGGGCCGCGGACGTACGGCGGGATCCCCGGAAGCCCGTGCAGGAAGTCCACGCCGGCGAGGTCGTCGGCGCCGTAGAAGCCCTTGACGTCGATGCCCTCGGGCGTGTGCCAGACCTCGGCGGCGCCGTCCGGCCCGCCGATCGGGACGCCGGTCTCCACCCGCGGGGTGCCGAGGGCCACCTCGGAGAAGTCGGGGATCACGGCGCCACTCCCAGGTCTCGGTGCGTCTGCTGGAGCACGGCGAGCGCGTCGCAGCCGGTGTAGAGGTACGCGTCGACGCCGTCGAACCCGGCGGGCTTCCCGGCCAGCCACACCTTCCGCACGCCCTCGTCCTTCAGCCGCCGCGCGGTTTCGGCGGCCTCCTCAGCGTACGAGCGGTCGGAGCCGCAGATGCAGGCCACCGACGACGGGGCGTCGGTCAGGCGCACGCCGCCGGCCGCGAACAGGTTGCCGGCGAAGGACACGCGGGCGGAGTGCGCGGCCGGCGAGCCGAGCGCCACCAGGCGCACCGACGGGGGGGCCGCCGCGGCGTCGGCGGCGTCGCGCAGCCGTTCGAAGCCCTCGGAGTGCCAGATCCTGGGTAGACCTCCGGAGGGTGGCGGCGGTGCCGGGGCGCGGACCGGGCGGCGCTCGGCGAGATCCGGAAACTCCGACACTCCGGTGATCGGCTGCCGCCGGTGCGCGATGTCCTCCGCGCGCCGCTGCCGGGTCGCCTCGATCCGGTCGGCGACCATCCCGCCGCGCAGCGCCGCGGCCATCCCACCGGCCCGCTCGACCTCGGTGAACACGTCCCACGCGGCGTGCGCGAGGGCGTCGGTGAGCGACTCCACGTACCAGGACCCGCCGGCCGGGTCGAGCACCCGGGCCACCGCGGACTCCTCGATGAGCAGCGACTGGGTGTTGCGCGCGATCCGCCGGGAGAACCCGTCGGGCAGGCCGAGCCGCGCGTCGAAGGGCTGCACGGTGACCGCGTCGGCGCCGCCCACCCCGGCGGCGAAGCACGCGACGGTGGTGCGCAGGAGATTCCCCCACGGGTCGCGGGCCGTCATCATCGGGTCGCCGGTCACCGCGTGCTGGCGCTGGGCGCCCAGGTGCGGCACGTCGCAGACCTGCGCGACCCGGGACCAGACGCGCCGGGCGGCGCGCAGCTTCGCGATGGTGGCGAACTGGTCGGCGGTCGCCGCGAAGCGGAACTCCAACTGCTTGAGCGCCATGCCGGCGCTGAGCCCGGCGGCGACCAGTTCGCGCAGGTACGCCACGCCGGTCGCGGTGGCGTAGCCGAGCTCCTCGGCGTCGCTGCCGCCGGCGTCGTGATACACCGTGGCATCGACGGTGGCCACCGCGACGGGCGAGATCTTCGACAGGACCGCGAGCACGGACATTTCGGCGGTCGCGCCGGTCCGCGCCGACCAGCCCAGCGGGTCGGCGCCCAGGTTGCCCGACTTGTCCTCGCCGGGCAGCGCCAGGAACGCGCGCGCCGACTCCACCGTGTCCGCGCCGTTGTCCAGCACCACCGCGGCCAGGTCCAGATACACCCCGTCGAGCGCCTCGGCCAGGTCGCCGGGCGCGATCCCGGCCAGCCACAGCGAGGTCGCCCCGTTCTCGAGGTCGTCGAGGACCGCCGCTCGGGTCGCCTTCGGGTCCGGGTTGGCGTGGCGCTGCCGCACATCCCACGGCCGGGCCGCGTCGCCACCGCCGCGCACGTAGGGCACCTGCCCCGGCTGCCCGGGCGGCGGGGCCTGGTCCTCGGCGGTGTACAGCGGGGCGATGCGCAGCCCGTCGTAGGTCTCGGTCGACAGCAGATCGCCGACCGCCTCCGGCGGGGTGTCCTCGCCGGCCAGCCCGGACTTGCGCAGCACGCCCAGCGCGAGCCGCCGCCACTGCTCTAGATCTTGCACGAGGGCGCCCATGCACGGATGTTATTGGTGTGTGTCGGGTGAGCGACCACGCTTGTGACAACCTCCACCAGTCGAATATCCCACCGGTCACCCCCGGATCGGGAGCCGGAATCCGGTGATGTGGGGTCAGAGACCGACCATGTGGGGTCAGAGGGAGTACCAGGGCGTGCGGATGCGGTAGAAGACGAACTCGTGGGTCGTCGCGCAGGCCAGGTAGGTGTGGCTCCACGTGCAGGCGTCCGGGCGCGCGTCGATCGTGCCGAGCTCACGGGCCGTGCCGCGGGACGCGTCGACGCCGGCCCAGGGGTACTCCCCGGACGGTGGCACGGCCGGCAGGAGCAGATAGCTGCCCTCGTCCAGGCGGGCGGCGCGCTTGCCCGGCCAGCTGCGCACGGTCCGGCCGTCGGCGGCGAGCAGGCTCTCGGTGACCCCGATCGCCTGGGTCGCGGTGCGCAGCATGACGCGGTCGCCGACCGGCACGGCCATCGACGGTCGCTCGGCCACAATGCGGAACGCCACCTCGCCGGTCTCGGTGTTGAGCTCCGTCAGGTGGTGCTCCTCGCCGACGCAGACCCGCCGCTCGCCGCAGGCGCTCACGAACAACGGCCGGGCCTGCGCGTCGGGTGATGTCCAGGTCCACTGTGGCCGGCTCAGGCGCGTGCGGTCGTAGGCACGCACCTGGAAGCCGGCGGCGTGGCCCGCGACGAAGATCTGGTCCTCGTAGGCGTACACCAGGTCGCCGGGCTCGGTCAGGCCGGAGCCGGACCCGATGGCGCGGCCGTTGGCCAGGCCGACGACCTCGAGGCCGCGGCCGGGGGTGGCCCGCACGATGCGCGGGTCGACGGTCAGCGCCTCGTTGATCGGCTCGCCGCCGATCGAGGTCGGCACCTGCTGGCCGCTCCAGTTGTCGGTCGGCCACCAGCTGCCGGCGCCGTCCGGCTGGTCGAACGCCACCGTCCGGCGCCCGGTGCCGACATCGGTCACGACCAGGCGGTGGTCGGTCGCGGAGTACCGGACGAAGTACTTGCCGATGAGCATCCATCGGTCGCCGGCGCTCACGTCGAAGGTCGTGAACGGGAGGCCGTTGTTGGCGTTGAGCAGGGTCACCCGCCGGTTGCCACCCGCGTCGGGCAGGCCGGTGACCTGCACCATGCCGCGGGCGGCGCGGAAGGTGTCGACGCTGGTGAGCTTGCTGTTGCGCCACACGACGGTGGAGGGTTTGCCGGCATCGACGGCGCGCAGCTCGTACTGGCCCCCGCCGGTGGGATGGCCGAGGAAGGCGCGGCCGCCGTCGAGGAAGGCGCGCGCCCCCTCGGTGCCGGCGGGCAGCCCGACGCCGCCGATCCGCTCGAAGCGCTCGAAGCCGTAGGGGCGCTGGCTCACGCGGTACACCACGGAGAAGACCACGAGCACGGCGGTCAGCGCGGCGACCGCGGCGGCCGACCACCGCGCACGTCGCGATAGCCAGAGCGATCGACGCGGGCGCAGGCCGGCGGCGAGGGCGTGCGTATGCACCCGCCGACACTACCTCGTGATCGTCCCGGCCGCCGTCACGAGAAGCTGTTCGGGCCCAGCAGCGCCTTCAGGTCGCCCTTCAGCGCGGTGGTCGGGTTGACGTGGTAGGGGCCCAGGCGCAGCAGCGTGATCCGCGAGCCGTGGCTGAGCTTCACGTGTACCTCGGCCTTGCCCGGGTGGTTGATCAGGATCTCCTTGAGTCGGTCGACCAGCGGCGGCGTGCAGCGGGTGGCCGGTAGCGACAGCACGACCGGGCGGTTCTCCTCGGCGGCGGACACGTCCGGCATCGACAGGTCCATCGCCATGAGCCGCGGCGTCTCGTCGCGCCGGTCGACGCGGCCCTTCACCACCACGATCGCGTCCTCGGCGATGTACTGCCCGACGAGCTCGTAGGTGTTGGGGAAGAACAGCGCCTCGACCGCGCCGCCGAGGTCCTCCAGGGTCGCCGACGCCCAGGGCTTGCCCTGCTTGGTGATGCGCCGCTGGACGCCGGTGAGCATGCCGGCGAGGGTGACAACGGCGCCGTCGGCCACCGCCCCCTCCTCCGACAGGCTGCTGATGGCGGTGTCGGCGGCCTTGGCCAGCACCGGCTCGAGGCCGAACAGCGGGTGGTCGGACACATACAGGCCCAGCATCTCCCGCTCGAACGCGAGCAGCTCGCGCTTGTCCCACTCGATCTGCGGGATCGCGACGGTCATCGTCGCGCCGCCGGAGCCGGACTCGTCCGCGCCGAACGCGTCGCCGAACAGGTCGAACTGCCCGATGGCCTCGTTCTTCTTGATGTCGGCGTAGTTGTCGATCGCGTCGGCGTGGATGGCCAGCAGACCGCGGCGCGGGTGGCCCAGCGAGTCGAACGCGCCGGCCTTGATCAGCGACTCCATCGTCTTCTTGTTGCAGGCGACGGCGTCGACCTTGGACAGGAAGTCGTCGAAGTCCTTGTACGGCCCGGCCTGCGTCTGCCGGCACCGCACGATCGCGTCGACGACGTTGTGGCCGACGTTGCGCACGGCGGCGAGGCCGAAGCGGATGTCGGTGCCGACCGGCGTGAACGGGCCGGCGGACTCGTTGACGTCGGGCGGCAGCACGTCGATGCCCATGCGGCGGCACTCCGCCAGATACATGGCCATCTTGTCCTTGTCGTCGCCGACGCTGGTCAGCAGGGCCGCCATGTACTCGGCCGGGAAGTTGGCCTTGAGATACGCCGTCCAGTACGACACCAGCCCATAGCCGGCCGTGTGCGCCTTGTTGAAGGCGTAGTCGGCGAACGGCACGAGCACGTCCCACAGCTTCTGGATCGCCTCGTCGCTGTAGCCGTTCTCGCGCATGCCGTCGCGGAACGGCACGAACTCCTTCTCCAGGACCTCTTTCTTCTTCTTGCCCATGGCGCGGCGCAGCAGGTCGGCCTGGCCGAGCGTGTATCCGGCCAGCTTCTGCGCGGCGCGCTGGACCTGCTCCTGGTAGACGATCAGGCCATACGTCGGGCCGAGGATCTCCTTGAGCGGCTCCTCCAGCTCCGGGTGGATCGGGGTCATCTCCTGCTGCCCGTTCTTGCGCAGCGCGTAGTTGGTGTGCGAGTTCGCACCCATCGGGCCGGGCCGGTACAGCGCCAGCACGGCGGAGATGTCCTCGAAATTGTCGGGCTTCATGAGCCGCAGCAGCGAGCGCATCGGCCCGCCGTCGAGCTGGAACACGCCGAGCGTGTCGCCGCGGGCCAACAGCTCATACGCCGCCTTGTCGTCCAGCTCCAGCGAGAGCAGGTCGAGATCGATCCCCCGGCGCTTGATGTTCTTGACGGCGTCGTCGATGATCGTCAGGTTTCGCAGGCCGAGGAAGTCCATCTTCAGCAGGCCGAGCGTCTCGCAGGTCGGGTAGTCGAACTGCGTGATGATCGCCCCGTCGGCGTCGCGGCGCATCAGCGGCACGTGCTCGATCAGCGGCTCCGCGGACATGATCACGCCGGCGGCGTGCACGCCCGTCTGGCGGATCAGCCCCTCCAGGCCCTTCGCGGTGTCGACGACCTTCTTGACGTCGGGGTCGCTGTCATACAGCGCCCGGAACTCGACCGCCTCGGAGTAGCGCGGGTGGTTGGCGTCGAAGATCCCCGACAGCGGGATGTCCTTGCCCATCACCGCCGGCGGCATCGCCTTGGTGATCTTGTCGCCGACCGCGAACGGATAGCCCAGCACCCGCGCCGAGTCCTTGATCGCGGCCTTGGCCTTGATCGTGCCGAAGGTGGCGATCTGCGCGACCCTGTCCTCGCCCCACTTCTCGGTGACGTAGCGGATGACGTCGCCGCGCCGGCGCTCGTCGAAGTCGATGTCGATGTCGGGCATCGAGACGCGGTCGGGGTTGAGGAACCGCTCGAAGATCAGGCCGTGCGGCAGCGGGTCGAGGTCGGTGATGCCCATCGCGTAGGCGACCAGGCTGCCGGCGGCCGAGCCACGACCGGGCCCGACGGCGATGCCCTCGTTCTTGGCCCACAGGATGAAGTCCGAGACCACCAGGAAGTATGCCGGGAAGCCCATCTTCACGATCATGTCGGCCTCGTAGTCGGCCTGGCGCTGGTGCTCCTCGTCGACGCCGTTCGGGAAGCGCCGGGCCATGCCGCGGGCGACCTCCGCGCGGAAGAACGACTCCTCCGTCTCGCCCTCCGGCACCGGGAAGCGCGGCATCAGGTTGCGGAACTCGAACATCCCGTCGACGTCGACCTTCTCCGCCACCAGCAGCGTGTTGCGGCAGCCCTCCTGCCAGATGTCGGACGAGTCCACGGCGCGCATCTCGTCGGCCGACTTGAGGTAGTAGCCCGACCCGCCGAACCGGAACCGGTTGGGGTCGTTGATGTTGGCCGCGGTCTGCACGCACAGCAGCACGTCGTGCGCCTCGGCCTGGGCCTGGTGCGTGTAGTGCGAGTCGTTGGTGACCACCGGCGGGATGCCGAGCCGCTTGGAGATCTCGGTGAGCCCCTCGCGGACCCGCCGCTCGATGTCCAGGCCGTGGTCCATGACCTCGAGGAAGTAGTTGTCCTTGCCGAAGATCTCCTGGTATTTCGCGGCGGCCTTCAGCGCCTCGTCGAACTGGTCCAGCCGCAGCCGGGTCTGCACCTCGCCCGACGGGCAGCCGGTCGTGGCCATCAGCCCCTCGGCGTGCTCGGCGATGATCTCGGCGTCCATCCGGGGCCACTTCACGAAGTGCCCCTCGATCGACGCCCGCGAGTTCAGCCGGAACAGGTTGTGCAGCCCGGTCCTGTTGCGCGCCCAGATCGTCTTGTGCGTGTAGCCACCCGAACCGGAGACGTCGTCGTTCTTCTGGTCCGGCCGCCCCCAGCGGATGCGCTGCTTGGTCAGCCGCGACTCGGGCGCCACATATGCCTCGACGCCGAGGATCGGGGTGACGCCCGCCGCCTTGGCCTGCTTGTAGAAGTCATACGCACCGTGCATGTTGCCGTGGTCGGTGATCGCCACGGCGGGCATGCCGAGCCGGTTGGCCTCGGCGAACATCTCCTTGAGGCGGGCCGCCCCGTCGAGCATGGAGTACTCGGTGTGCACGTGGAGATGCACGAACGAGTCGGCCATGCTCAACCCCCTGGGGCTCGGTCTGACGGGTCCGGCGGATCAGCCTAGTCACGGATCGGGCGCGACACACCGACCGACACCGTCGTGTGCGCCGGATCCCTCACGCGTCCACCGTACAAACGACATTTCGGACACCACGGCCTTGCGCAGCGCACCGCAACGGTGACCGCGCGTCGCCCGTTCGCCACGCGGCGGGTGTGACGAACTCGCCCCCGCGGGGGTGTACCGACGGGCGACACCATAACGACGCTCACCGCCAATTTTCGGCATCGGCCGCTCCGACCTGCGGCGATGCCGATCGGGGCCGGGGATGATCAGAAAAGTTGTCAAAAGGGGAAAATCGGATCCCAGGAAAAGTGTCGTACCGTCCTGTTACACCAGAGTCATGGGATTGCGGACCGCACGCGGGGTGAGCGTCGACGAGGCGCTCCGGATGGTTCTCATGCTGCCCGAGGTCGACCAGCGCCAGCACGGCAACCACATCGGCTTCCGGGTGCGGGACAAGGGGTTCGCCTACCTGTGCGCACACGACTGGACCATGCTCGTCAAGGCGACCCGGGAGGACCAGGCCGCGCTGGTCGAGGACGACCCGAGGGCGTACAAGAAGGCACACACCTCCGGGCGCATCGGATGGGTGCAGGTGCGGCTGCGCAAGGCGCACGAGGACGAGCTCGCCGATCTGATCCTGGAGGCGTGGCGGATGACGGCGCCGAGGCTGATCGTGGCGAGGGCCGAGCTGCCCTTGTGCTGACCCCGGCCGACCGGGCCGGGCGGAGCGAGCCAGGCCAGACAGGGCGGGGCGAGCCAGGCCGGGCGGAGCGAGCCAGGCCGGGCGGAGCGATCAGCGCGTCGCGGAGAGGATGGTGGTGACGAGGCCGGCGGCGAGGGCGGCCACCAGCACCACGGCCAGGGCGAGGCGCCAGGCGAGGCGGGCGGCGTGGGCCGTGGTCGTCTTCATCAGCGCAGCCTCGCACGGCCGCCTGACGCCGGGCTGTGGCCCACCTGAAGCGGGGGACGGCCGCCGCCGGACATTGCCCGACCGCCGTCCAGCTGAGACGCATCACAGGGACGGCCGGCCGGCTGACGCTGCCAGGATGGCCGCCTGACACGGACCTCAGAGGACGGCCACCCGACCGACACTGCCCTACTGCCGTCCAGCAGAGACGCACCGCAGGAACAGCCGGCCGGCTGACGCTTCCAGGGTGGCCGACTGACGCGGACCTCGGGGGCCGTCGCGCTCCAGGCGGTCCACGACCCAGGTCGCGCAGCTGGTGGACAGTCCGGTCTGCTCGGGCCGACCGAATCGATCACCGGCACCGCGCCGGCCTGGCCGACGTCCCGGACAGAGCGCGGCCACGGGAAGCCGGCCCCGGTAGGCGGCCGACGGTGCTGGGCTGCGGGCCGGCTGAAGTACACGGCGAGGACGGCTCAGGAAACCGAGGCGGCTGCCGATCGCGGCGGGCGTGGACGTTCGGGTGCTCGGGCGCATCGAGATCATCGATCCCGCGGACGCGGGCGGGCGGCGGCTGACCGGGGACGACCTGCCGCGGCGGGCCCGCCAGGTGCTCGGCGTGCTCGCGGCGCACCACGACCGGGTGCGGTCCAAGGATGCCCTGGCCGACGCGGTGTGGGGCGAGGACCTCCCCGGCAACCACGCCGCGGCGCTGGAGCACTACGTGTCGATGCTGCGCCGCACGCTGCAGCCGGGCGTGCCGACGGGGCGCTCGTTCATCGTGACGCGCTCCGGCGGGTACGTGTTCGCCACCGACCGCGCCCGCCTCGACCTCGCCGACCTGCGCGCCGCGGCCCGCATCGCCGACGCCGACCCGGGCCGGGCCGACGTGCGCGAGCAGATCGTGCGGCTGGTGCGCGACCTGCCGTTCGCCGAGGACGAGTACGCCGACTGGGCCGCCCCCGCTCGGGCTGAGGTCAAGGCGGTGCTGGTCGGGGCGCTGCTGGACCTGGCCGCGCGGGCCGGCGGCGAGGACCCGGCCCGCGCGCGGCGGCTCGCCCGTGAGGCGATCGACCTCGAGCCGTACACCGAACGCGGCTACCGCGCCGCCATGCGCGCCGCGGCGGCGCAGGGCCGGGCCGAGGAGGTCATCCGCTGGTACGACGGGTGCCGCCGCGCCCTCGCCGACGGGCTCGGCGTCGGGCCGGCCGCGGAGACGACCGCGCTGCGGGACCGGCTGCTGTCGGGACTGGAGAGCGGACCGCCGGCGTTCGAGCGCCGCAAGGCCGTGCGCCCGGAGCCCGCCGGGGACGCCGTGGCCGAAGACCTCCCGGCGCCGGAAGCGGGCGGGTTCGCCGGGCGGCGGGCCGAGCTGGGTGCGCTCGCCGACGGCCCCGGTGTCGTACACGTGGTCGGTCCGGCCGGCGCCGGCAAGTCCGCGCTGCTCGGGCGCCTGCGCGAGCTGCGACCCGACCGCGTAGGCCTCGGCCGCGGCCCCGGCCCGGGCGGGGCGCTGCGGCTGGGCTGGCTACGCACGGCGCTGCACCAGCTCGGCGCCCCCGCCGACGCGACGCTGGACGCCGCCATGGCCGAGCGCAGGCACCTGCTGCCCGCGGAGCTGGACGGGATCGTGGAGGGTCTGCGGTACCACGGGAGCGAACACCCGACCGTCGTCATCGACGACGCCGAGCACCTCGACGCCGACTCCGTCGCCGAGCTGCGCTGGCTGCGGGAGCGGGGGCCGCGCGTCATCGTGTCGTACCGGTACCCGTCCGCGATCGCCGGACGCCCGCTCGGCGCCCTCGACGCGGACCTCGTGCTGCGGCTGGCCCCGCTGACCGGCGCGGATCTCGACCCGGCGCTGCTGGAGGCGAGCGGCGGCATCCCGGCGCTGGTCGCGGCGGCCCGTGACCTGGGCCCCGGCCTCGCCGTGGAGGTGGCGATGCACCTGGCCCGGCAGCGTACGCGCTGGATGCCGCCCGCCGCCTGGGAGGTCCTGCGGCTGACGGCGGCGCTGGGCTCGCTGCGGGTGGAACAGCTGGCCGTGGCCGGCGGCCTGGAGCTGGACGACGTGCTCGGCGCCGTCGACCGGCTGGTGCACGCGCACCTGCTGGCGGAGGGGCCGGGCGGCCACGTGCGGCACCGCAGCGACCTGGTTCGCGCCGCGGTGGCGGCCCAGGTCTCGGCGGCGCGCGGCCACCACCTGCGCACCCGCCTCGCCTGAGCTTTCAGCAACCCCGCCCCGCTGCCCGACCTCGCAAAGGCCGACCGGCACAACGTTGCCGCCGATCGTGCGGCGGCCGCCGGCCGAACACTCGGTTCGCGATGATCACGGAGTGTTCTCGTACAGGCGTGTACGAAAACACTCCGTGATCATGAGCGTCCCCACCGGCTGTCGCGCGCAAGCCCGCCACGGCCTATACGGTCCAGCATGATCACGGACAGAAAGCGTAGCGATCCGCTACCAGAACTCTCCGTAATCACGCAGAACCCCGCCCCCGCGGCCGCCGAGCGCATGACGATCGCACCAAATCGGATTTATGACCTGACAGGGTATAAATCCGATATGTCTGGCGCGCCAGCGCCGGACATATCGGAGAGACCGAAAGAGTGTTGCGCCGCGGTCGGGCAGGCCTTATGTTGTTCTCAGATCGAGAAGTACTCAAACTGAGAAGGACTTCCGGGCCATGACCAACGACGACGCCGACTTCCTCGCTGGCTACGATCCCCGCGCCTACCCGCCGGTCGCCGTCACCGTCGACGTCGTCGCGTTCACGATTCGCGACGGGGTGCTGCACGTGCTGCTCGTCCGCCGCGCCTGCCCGCCCATGAAGGACATGTGGGCGCTGCCCGGTGGGTTCGTCGGCGAGTGGGAGGACCTGCCCACCGCCGCGGCCCGCGAGCTGGCCGAGGAGACGGGCGTCGCCACCGCCAACCGCCGGCTGCACCTGGAGCAGCTGGGGACGTATGGTGCGCCGGACCGGGACCCGCGCATGCGCGTGTTCTCGGTCGCGTACCTGGCCTTCGCGCCGCACCTGCCCGACCCGGTGTCGGGCAGCGACGCTCGCGAGGCCGCCTGGGTGCCGATGGCCGACCGGCCGGCCGCGCTGGCCTTCGACCACGCCACGGTCCTGACCGACGGGCTCGAGCGGGCCCGCTCGAAGCTGGAGTACTCACCGCTGGCCACGAAGTTCGTCGGCGAGGAGTTCACGATCGCCGAGCTGCGGGCCGTGTACGAGACGGTCTGGGGCGAACCGCTGCACGCCGGCAACTTCCACCGCAAGGTCCTGTCCGTGCCGGGGTTCGTGGAGAGCACCGGGGCCACGACCGAACGGGGCGGCGCGCGGGGCGGGCCGCGGGCCAAGCTCTACCGCGCCGGCGACGCCCAGCTGCTGCACCCCGCGCTGCTCATGCCGAGCCGGGAGGAGACCTTGCGATGAACACCGACGAGGCCATCGCCCTGGTCGAGACGGCCACCGCGGAGGAGCTCTTCGGCGGCGCCGACGCCCACCGGCGCTACCGCGGCCTGGCCCGCCTGGTCCACCCGGACGCCGCCGGGCCGCGGGGCACCAAGGCGTTCGCGCGCCTGGCCGAGCTGTGGCGCAACCGCGGTACGATCCGCAGCGAGCGCGGCGTGTACTCCACGGCGACCCTCGAGCACCGCGGCGACCTGGCCAACCTCTACCGCGTGCCGGAGGGCCACCTCAAGCTGGTCCGCGATCCGGCGTGCAACGACCTGATGGCGCGGGAGGCCACCGCGCTGCGCCGCCTGGCGGAGCACGGCGACCCGAGGTATCTGCCGTACGTGCCGCGGCTGATCGAGTCCTTCCGCCACAAGTCCGAGACGTCCGACCGGCCGCGGCGGGGCAACGTCATCGGGGTGTCCGCGAGCCGGCTGCACAGCCTCGCCGAGGTGGCCGAGCGGCGGCCGCACGGCCTCGACCCGCGGGACGCGGCGTGGATGTGGCGCCGGCTGCTCGTCGCGCTCGGCCTCGCGCACCGCGCGGGCGTCGTGCACGGCGCGGTACTGCCGGAGCACGTCCTCATCGAGCCCGACGACCACGGCGTGGTGCTCGTCGACTGGTGCTACAGCGCGAGCGCCCCGGGCGAGCGCATCTCCGCCATCGTCCCCCGCTACCGCGACCACTACCCCGCCGAGGTCCTCAACCGCGGCGCCCCCGGCCCGTACACCGACCTGGCCATGGCCGCCCGGCTGATGGCCGACCTGATGGGCGAGCGCGCACCGAAGACGCTGCGCCACTTCGCCGACGGCTGCCGGCTCGCCTCGCCGCGGCAGCGGCCCGACGACGCGTGGCGGCTGCTCGCCGAGCTCGACGAGCTGCTGCACCGGCTGTACGGCCCCCGCAAGTTCCGACCGTTCGCACTCTGACGAGGGAGAATCCCATGGGCAGTGGACACTGGTCGACCGACGTCTACGACGCCGCCGACCGCTACCGTCGCGCCACCGGCACGAGCGCTTTCGCCTACAGCGACTCCGGCGCCCGCCGCGTGCACAAGGCCCTCGACCCGAAGGGCGTCGCCACCCGGGAGAGCCGCGACTCCGCCGAGCACCCGGACTCCGTGGCCATCGCCGTGCTCTTCGACGTGACCGGCTCGATGCGCTCGGTGCCACGCGTGCTGCAGCAGAAACTGCCGCAGCTGCTCGGCCTGCTGCTGCGCAAGGGATACGTGAAGGACCCGCAGATCCTGTTCGGCGCGATCGGCGACGCCACGTGCGACCGCGTGCCGCTGCAGATCGGCCAGTTCGAGTCGGACAACCGGCTCGACGAGGACCTGGGCCGGTTCGTGCTCGAGGGCGGCGGTGGCGGGCAGTTGACCGAGTCCTACGAGCTCGCGATGTACTTCATGGCCCGGCACACCAGCATCGACTGCTACGAGAAGCGGGGCCGGCGCGGGTACCTGTTCATCATCGGCGACGAGCAGGCGTACCCGCGGGTCAAGCCAGCCGAGGTCGAGAAGGTCGTCGGCGACCGGCTGAGCGAGCCGATCGCCCTGCGCGCGATCGTCGACGAGGTGCGCCGCACCTACGACACGTACTACATCCTGCCGGCCGGCTCGTCGTACGCGGGCAACACGGCGATCCTCGACTTCTGGCGCGACCTGCTCGGCCAGAACGTCATCGCGCTCGACGACCTCGACGCGGTGTGCGAGACGATCGCCCTGACCGTCGGGCTCGGCGAGGACAGCATCGACCTCGACGAGGGCCTCGCGGACCTGCGCGAGGTCGGCTCGGGCGCGGCGGACTCGGTCGGCAAGGCCCTGGCCCGCGTGGGCCGCGCCGGCGGCGGCCGCGCACCGGTCGCGACCGGCTCCACCCCGGCGGACCTGACCGGCCCAGTAACGCTGGAACGCCTGTAATCCCCCCATCATCGTGGGTGCCGCCGAGGGGGCGGCACCCACAGCGTCGCCACCCATCACCAGGAGCGTGCGGGCATGCACATCATCGTCGTCGATCTCGGGTTCGGCGACTGCGGCAAGGGGACCGTGGTCGACCACCTGTGCGCGACCCGCGAGGTACACACCGTCGTGCGGTTCAACGGCGGCGCCCAGGCGGCACACACCGTCGTGCTCGCCGACGGCCGCAAGCACACGTTCGCGCAGTTCGGCGCGGGCTCGCTGCGGCCCGGCGTGCGCACCCACCTGTCGCGGTTCATGGTCGTCGACCCGCTCGCGCTGGTCACCGAGGCGGAACACCTCGTCGCGCTGGGTGCGCGCGACGTCTGGCGGCGGCTGAGCGTCGACCGCGCGGCGCTCATCTCCACGCCGTACCACCGCGCGGCCAACCGGGCCAAGGAGCTCGCGCGCGGCGCGGACCGGCACGGCTCGTGCGGCATGGGCGTCGGCGAGACGATGGCGTACGCGCTCGCGCACCCCGGCGACGCGCCGCGCGCCGGGGACTGCGCCGAGCCCGCGGTCCTGCGCCGCAAGCTCGCCCTGCTGCGTGAGCGGCTGGGGGGCGGCGGGCCGCCGGTGGAGGCGTGCCTGCCCGCCTACGAGGGGTTCGCGGCGACGGCGCCGCTGGTGGACGGCTTCCGCGCCGAGGGGCCCTGCGTGTTCGAGGGGGCACAGGGTGTACTGCTGGACGAGTGGCACGGCTTCCACCCGTACACGACGTGGAGCACCACCACCTTCGCCAACGCCGAGGCGCTGCTGGACGGCGCGCCCGCGTTCCGGCTCGGCGTGCTGCGGACCGTGACCACCCGCCACGGCGCCGGCCCGCTGCCGACCGAGGACCCGGGGCTGGGGATCAGCGATCCGAACAACCCGGCCAACGACTGGCAGGGCCCGTTCCGGGTCGGGCACTTCGACGCGCCGCTGCACCGGTACGCGCTGGAGGTCTGCGGCGGCGTCGACGGCCTGGCGCTGACCCACCTGGACCTGCCGGTCCGGCGGATCTGCCGCTCCTACCGCCGCGACCCGCTGCGCGCCGGCGAGCCCGGCGACCTCGCCCGGCAGGAGGCGATGACCCGCGCCCTGGCCGGCGTCGAGCCTCGGTACGCGCTGGTGACCGACTGGGTACGCACCGTCGAGGACGAACTCGGCGCCGGCGTCGTGCTCGAGTCGTGGGGCCCGACGTCGGAGGACAAGAAGCCGTCCGGCCCGCTGACGGCCTGAGGTCGCACCTCAGTCGCACCACACCGCGACCTCAGGCCGCCGTGCGACGCTGCGGCGCATGGGGCTGGCTCGCGAGATCATCCGGGCGATCACAGTGGCGGCGGCGGCCGGGGTCGCGGCCGGCGGGGCGCTCGGCCTCCTCGCGCCCTCGTTCGCCACGGCCGGCCCGGCGGCACGCCCGGCACCGCCGCCGGCCCAGGCGCCCCGTCCGGTCGTCGTCACCGGCCTCGACCTGCTCGCCGGCGACCGGCTCGAGGTCACGCTGCGCTTCACCAACACCGGCCCGGCCGTGCGGCACCTCGATCCGGCCGCGATCACCGTCACCGCCGACGGCGCCGCGCTGCCGGCCCTGCCGTCCGCTCGCGCCGCCGTCGTCGACCTGCGCCCGGGCGCGACGGCGGAGGAGACCGTCGCGTTCGCCGCCCCGCCCGCCGGCGCGAGCCTGACGCTCACCCTCCCGGGCGGCGAGCGCCTGCCGCTGGAGACCTGAGACCCGGGCCGGACTCGGGCTCAGACCGGCTCAGACCGGGCGCTGGCGCTCGCGGCGGACCACCGGGCGGCGGCCCTTCAGCGTGGTGCGCCGCAGCGTGTCGATGACCTCGTCGACGGCGCCGTCGGGGACCTCGACCAGCGAGAAGCGGTCGGTGATCTCGATCGCGCCGATGTCCCGGCCGCTCAGGCTCGACTCGCCGGTGATCGCGCCGACCAGGTCCTGGGGCCGGATGCCGGCGCTGCGGCCGGCGCCCACGAACAGCCTGGTCATGCCGCCCGTGGGGGCGCGTCGGCCGCCGGCGTCGCGGCCGCGGCCCCGCCCGTCCGTGTCGCGCACGCTCACCCGTCGGCCGGGGCGGTCCTCACGGTCGCGGGGCTGCCGGACCGGTACCTCCGGAATCTCCTCCTGATCGCCCTCGCCGATGCCCGCCGACTCGTGCGCCAGCTTGATGGCGGCGAGCGCGATCTCGATCGGGTCGAACTCCTCGGAGAGGGAGTCCACGACCACCCGGAACCGCTCGAGGTCGATGTCGGCGATGAGGCTCTCCTGCAGCGCGGCGCGGGTCAGCTCGAGGCGCCGGACGCGCAGGTCGGCGACCGACGGCACCTTCTCGATCCCGATGCGCTGCTTGGTGACCCGCTCGATGGTCTTGAGCATCCGGTGCTCGCGCGGCTCGGCGAGGGTGATCGCCACGCCCTCCCGGCCGGCGCGGCCGACGCGACCGATGCGGTGCACGTACGACTCGGGCGCCGACGGGACGTCGTAGTTCACCACGTGCGTCAGGTGCTCGACGTCGAGCCCGCGGGCCGCGACGTCGGTGGCGATGAGCAGGTCGGCGGTGCCGTTGCGCAGCCGCGCCATCACCCGGTCGCGCTGCTCCTGGCCCATGCCGCCGTGCAGGGCCTCCGCGCGGTAGCCGCGCCCGTTGAGCGTCTCGGTCAGCGAGTCGACCTCGTCGCGGGTGCGGCAGAACACGATCGCGGCGCCGGGCGACTCGACGTCGAGCACGCGGCCGAGCGCGGCCGGCTTGTGCGCCCGCTGTACCACGTAGGCGACCTGGCGCACCAGCGGCGCCTCGCCCGCGGGCGTCGGCTCGCGCCCGATCTGGATGCGCACCGGGTCGCTGAGGTGGCTGCGTGCGAGCCCGTCGATGCGCGGCGGCATCGTCGCCGAGAACAGCACCGTCTGGCGCTCCTTCGGCGTCTCCTGCAGGATCGCCTCAATGTCCTCGGCGAAGCCCATGTCGAGCATCTCGTCGGCCTCGTCGAGCACGACGACGCGCAGGTCGTTCAGGCGCAGCGTGCCGCGGCCGAGGTGGTCCAGCGCCCGGCCCGGCGTGGCGACCACGACGTCGACGCCGAACTCGAGCGAGCGCAGCTGCCGCCCGATGGGCTGGCCGCCGTAGATGGGCAGGACGCGGACGCCCAGGTCCCGGCCGTATCGGTGAATGGCCTCCGAGACCTGCACCGCGAGCTCGCGGGTCGGCACCAGGACCAGCGCCGACGGGTTCTCGGCGCCGGGGCCCGGCAGGCGCTGCAGCAGCGGCAACGCGAAGGCGGCCGTCTTGCCGGTGCCAGTCGCGGCCTGCCCGAGCAGGTCGCGGCCGGCGAGCATCGGCGGGATGGCCTCGCGCTGGATCGGGGTGGGCTCCTCGTATCCGAGGCCGGTCAGCGCCTTCAGCAGCTCGTCCCGCAGCCCGAGCTCGGCGAAGCCGGTGACGTCGTATTCGTTGGTGCTCTCGGTCACGGGTGGCTCCCTAACTCGGCATGGCGGCCCTTCTAGCATCCCAAACGCTCGGACCCGGCCTGGTGGCGCGGTCGCCGTCTGTGATGTCTGACCGGATAGTGTCTGAACGGTGGCGGACAATTCGCGGCCCGAAGCCTCGGGCGAGCAGTGGCGCGAGCGGCGGGCCCGCGCGGTCGCGCACCACGGCGCGGAGCTCGAACGCCGCCGCGAGGCCGAGGCCGCCCAGGCCATGAGCCTCATAGCCGATTTCGTGTCCGCCGCACGCGAGTCCGGCCCGCCAGCGGCGCCGCTGCGCGCCCGTTCCTACACCGGCCGCACCTACCGGACGTCACTGCGCGGCTGGTACCTCGATTCCGCCCGCACGATCGCGATCTCCGAGGCCGGGGAGTACTACTCGCTGCTCGTCCCGCCGTCCGCCCGCTCGTGGCTGACCGGCGCGGCCCCGGCCCCGCAGCGGCCGCGCCTGATCGTCGGCGAAGGCGCCCGCGACGGCGAGTCGATGCCGCTCGCCACGCTGCTGCAGCGCCTCCTGAGCGCCTCGACCGTCCGGGTCAGGCGGTCCGGATGAACTCGGGCGGGACGGCGTCGGTGAGCCAGACGCCGTTGTCGGAGCGGTAGAACGCGTGCCCGGCGCGGGCCATCTGCCCGGCGAGCACGGTGAGGATGACGATCGCGCCGCCGCGCCGGGCCCCCACTCGCCGAGCCGTGTCCGTGTCGGGCGACAGGTGTACGTGGTGACGCCCGCCCTTGTTCAGCCCCGTGGCCTGAATCGAGGCGAGGGCTCCGGCGCCGGTGCCGTGAAACAGCAGCTCCGGCGGCTCGGCCTCGGCGAGCCCGAGCTCGACGGGCACCGAGTGCCCCTGGTTCGCGCGAATCCGCTCCACCCCGTCGTCGCCGACGACAATGGCGAAGCGCTGCTTGTCATTGCCCGCGACGACGGCATCGAGCGTCTCGCGGTCGACGCCCAGGGCCGCGAGAAACGTCGGCACCGCCACCCACCCGGCGTCGTCGAGCACGATCCCGGCGCGCGCCGGATCGTGGCGGAGCGCCTTGGACATCCGCTTACTGATCTTGACTAACTGGCCATATTCCATATCGGTCTCGATTGTGCGCCAACGACGCCACCCGGCTCACCGCATTTTCCACGGCGCGTACCGCCGGTGAACCACCCGGTCCGGGCGCAGGACCACGGCGCGGCCGCGCATCCAGCGGCGGAGTTCGCCGGTCGGGTCGAGGGCCGGGGTGACGGCGACCAGGCGGCGGCCGTCATCGCCGGGCCGGGGCGCCCGCCGCCACCGCGACCGCGTCGGCCCGGGCTCGCCCGGGTGCAGCACCGCCCAGCCGGGGCCGAGCACCTCGTCCAGCCGAACGGTACGGCCCTCCCACGTCACCGAGGGCTGCGGTGCCAGGGTGCCCGCCCGGCGGCCACGGCCGACGCCGCGCAGCGGGGGGCTGGTCGAGCGCAGCGCCAGAGACTTGAGGCCGGGCAGGCGCCAGATCGCGCCGAGCACGAGCCGGCGCACGGCGGCGGCGCGGTCCTGGCCGCCGGTCATCGCCCAGCCGGCCACGATCGCCAGGCGGATCTGGGCACGCACATGCGGGGCACGCTCACGCTCATAGGAGTCGAGCAGGTCCCCGGCACCGCCCGGGGTGGTCAGGTCGGCGGCCAGCTTCCACGCCAGGTTGTACGCGTCGCGCAGGCCCGCGCCCAGGCCCTGGCCGATGAAGGGCGGGGTCTGGTGCGCGGCGTCACCCAGGAGAAACACCCGCCCGGACCGCCAGCGGTCGGCGACCTCGGCGCGGAAGGTGTACTCCGCCCGGCGCACGATCCGCACGCCGGCCCCGGCCAGCCACGGCGCCAGCAGCGCGTCGACGTCCACCTCGGGCTCGCCGGCGAAGAGGCGGAACTCCCAGCGGTACCGCCGCGGGCCTAGCTGCATGAAGGTCGCGGCGCGGCGCGGGTCGCACACCTGGTGCACGCCGCCCCAGGCGTCCAGGTCGGCCTCGCACACACCGTCGACGACGAGCCAGCGCTCCGCGAAGCGCAGGTCGACCCGGCGCGCGCCGATGAGGTCACGGACGGTGCTGTTCGCGCCGTCGCACCCGAGCACGGCCGAGGCCGGCGCGGCGTGTTCGGTGCCGTCGGAGATCATGCGGTACCGAACGATCGAGGAGGATACGGCGAAGACCTCGGCGCCGCCGACGAACTCGACCAGGTCGAGCCGCGCCATCCGGGCCCGCAGCAGACGCTCGAGATCCGGCTGGTCGAACATGTTGGCCTGCGGGTAGCCGTGCGGGCCGCGCGCGGCGTCCCGGCGGAACTCGGCCATCACCCGGTGCCGCCCGTCGAGCAGCCGCAGCCCCAGCCCGGGCCGGCTGACGCGCAGGAAGTCCTCGGCCACGCCGATCTCCTGCAGGATGCGCATCACCTCGTCGTCGGCGTGGACGGCGCGGGGCAGCGGGTAGGGCTCGGCGTAGCGGTCCAGGACCAGGCACGGGATGCCGCGCTGCGCGAGCAGGATCGCGGCCGCGACGCCCACGGGGCCCGCACCGACGACCACGACGCGATCCACCCGCACGAATCTACGCCACGACCAGCACCCGGCTCGCGCACCGAAGCGAACCACCCTCCGGGCGAGGCACGACCTGCGCCGGGCGCGTGAGAGTTCCGGCAGGGCGGGTAGAGCGCGTGCGGCACCACCAAGACCCCAACGCAGGCAGGAGAAGCAGATGGCACTCGACAACCCGGCCGACCTGTTCCTCTACGAGCTGTCGGGCATGTACGACGCCGAGCGCAAGAGCAACCAGATGGTGGGCGAGATCCTCGGGCGGACCGAGCAGAGCCCCCTCGCCCAGATCCTGCGGGCCCAGCAGCAGCAGGGCCAGCAGAAGATCCAGAACATCGAGGCGTGCTTCGCGATGATGGAGACCGAGCCCGCCGAGGTGCCGTGCATGACGCTCGACGGGATGCGCGCGGAGTTCCAGGCGTTCACCGAGCAGCGGCCCTCCATGGAGGCGATGGAGATCTACACCGTCGACGCCGAGACCAGGCTGGCGCACTTCGGCATCGCCGGGTACCAGAACCTCATCGACAAGGCGCTGCTCATGGGTGAAATGCAGTGCGCCCAGATCCTGCGTACCAACCTGGTGCAGAAGCAGGAGAACGCGGGCACGTTCGAGCGGATCAGCCATGAGCTCGGCCAGCGGGTGGTGATGAACGTCTGACCGCCGCCGGGCCGGCCGTCGCGGATCGCACCGCGGCGGCCGGCCCCTCACATGTGCGTCACCGTAGCCGGCCGACCACGACGTTGGTCTCGGTCTCCTCATCCGTCACCGTCTCCGGGTGCAGGCCGGCCGCCCGGAGCAGCGCGTGCGCGGCGTCCAGCTGGGCAGTGCCGGCCTCGGTGAGCAGGGCGCCGCCCGGGGCCAGCCACCCGGTGGCCCGCGCGGCCACGCGGCGCAGCACGTCCAGGCCGTCCGCGCCGCCGTCCAGCGCGGCACGGGCCTCGTGGACGCGGAACTCCTCGGGCAGGAACGCGATCTCGGCGGTCGGCACGTACGGGACGTTGGCGAGCAGCACGTCGACGCGGCCGCGCAGGCCGGGCGGGAGCGGGGCGAACAGGTCGCCCTCGAAGACCTCCGCGGTGACGCCGGCCAGGTTGCGCCGGGCGCAGGCCACGGCGGCGGGGTCGATGTCGGAGGCGACGAGGCGGACGCCCGCGAAGCCGCGCGCGACGACCAGGCCGAGGGCGCCGGTGCCGCAGCACAGGTCGAGGACCGTCGCCCCGTCGCGGACCAGCGTGCGGGCGGTCGCGGTCAGCAGCTCCGTGCGGTGGCGGGGTACGAAAACGCCATCGGCGATCACCAGGCGTACACCCGCGAAAGCCGCATGACCGAGCACGTGCTCCAGCGGAACGCCGGCGATCCGGCGGAGCACCATCGACTCCAGCGCGGCGGCGTCGGTGGCGGCGGCGAGCAGGTGGCCGGCCTCCTCCTCGGCGAAGACGCACCCGGCGAGGCGCAGCCGGGCGACGAGCGCGGCGTGCGTGGGCGTCACGCGTTGAGGTACGCGAGGACGGCGAGGACGCGGCGGTTGTCGTCCTCGGACGGGGGCAGGTCCAGCTTGGCGAAGATGTTGTTGATGTGCTTGCCGATGGCCTTCTCGGTGACGAAGAGCCGGCCGGCGATCGCCGCGTTGGAGCGGCCCTCCGCCATCAGGCCGAGGACCTCGCGCTCGCGCGGCGTCAGGGCCCGCGTCGGGGCGCCGGCGTTGCGGGCCAGCAGTTGCGACACCACCTCGGGGTCCATGGCGGTGCCGCCGGCCGCGACGCGGCGTACGGCATCCACGAACTCCCCGACCGTGGACACCCGGTCCTTGAGCAGGTAGCCGACGCCGCCGCGGCGGTCGGAGAGCAACTCCCGGGCGTACAGCTGCTCCACGTGCTGCGACAGCACCAGCACCGGCAGGCCGGGCACCTCGGCGCGGGCGGCGATCGCGGCGCGCAGCCCCTCGTCGGTGAAGGTCGGCGGCAGCCGCACGTCGACGACGGCGACCTCGGGCCGGTGCGCCAGCAGCGCCGCGCGCAGGTCCGTGCCGTTGTCGACGGCCGCGACGACCCGAAACCCGTACGCGCTGAGCAGCCGGATCAGCCCGTCGCGGAGGAGGGCGAGATCTTCGGCGATGACAACGCGCACGGCAGCTCCATGGTCAGCACAGTTGGGCCCCCGGCGGGGCTGTCGACGAGCAGGCTGCCGTCGAACGCCGCCAGCCGCCGCTCGACGCCGGCCAGCCCCGATCCGGGCCCGGGCGCGGCACCGCCCGCGCCGTCGTCGCCGACGGTCAGATACAGAGCGCCCCCGAGGTACGACAACGATACCCAGGCCTGCGTGGCGCCGCTGTGCTTGACGACGTTGGCGAGGGCCTCGGCCGCGGCGAAGTACGCGGCGGACTCGACCGGCGCCGGCGGCCGGCCGGGCAGCTCGCCCTCGACCGTGACGGGCAACGGCAGGGTCAGCGCGAGCGCGCGCAGCCCGCCGGTCAGCCCGCGCTCGGCGAGCACCGGCGGGTGGATGCCGCGCACCAGCAGCCGCAGCTCCGCCAGGGCCTTGCCGCTGGCCTCGCGCGCCTCGGCGATGAGCGCCTGCGCCGCTTCGGGGTCGCGGGTGACGAGGTCCTCGGCCATGCCGAGGCTCATCCCGAGCGCGACGATCCGGGCCTGCGCCCCGTCGTGCAGGTCGCGCTCGATGCGGCGCAGCTCCGCGGCCTGCGCGTCGACCACCTGGGTGCGCGTCTCGGTGAGCCGGTCGACCCGCAGCGCGAGCGTCGTGCTGCGGGTCGGCCCGAGCAGGCTGAAGTCGTACCGCGCGAGCGCCCACAACAGCCAGGGCGCGGCGTACAGCGCCCCCACCGTGATCAGCACTCCCTGCGGCGGCACGAGCATGAAGTCCGCCGCGTCGTCGAGCGGCCAGACGACGCCGTAGCCGTACCAGCCGGTCGCCGCGTCGATGATGACCGGGACCAGGATGATGCCCTGCACGCCGTACAGCAGCGCAGCCACCGCGATGCCCCCGAGGGCTGCCCCGACCGGCGCCCCGCCCAGCAGCCACAGCAGGTCGCGCCACGTCGCCGGGTCGCGCACGAGCCACATCCACCGCCTCGGCCTCCCGATCCACGCCCCGTCCGGCCGCGGCCGGTACGGCTCCGGGATCTCGACCCCGCACCATTCCCGCGCGAGCCGCCGCCGCAGGTTGGCGTACGCGCGCACCAGCAGCTGCACGAGCGGCGCCAGCACCAGCCCGACGCCGGCCAGGGTGGTCACGAACGACGCCACCGTGAGCGCGACGAGCACGAGGTGGACCGGGACAGCCACGATCCCGAGCAGCGCCACCCGGCCTAGGCCGATCAGGCCCCGTCGAGTGAACAGCCACGCCTTCATGCCGCAATTCTGTCCGGCGGCGCGTCCCGGGACAGTAGGCCTATCCCCCCGTTTCGACCCCTACGGGGCCGCTCCCGCCGCAGCGGATCAGGTGTACAGGCCGCGGCTGTAGTTGGCCTCGGTGTAGTACTCCTCCAGCTCCTCCAGCGTCTCCGGGGTGTTCAGGACGCTCTTGACCAGCGATGCATGCGACGGCAGCGCGTCCGGCGTCCACGTCTCGGGCTTCCACAGCTTCGAGCGCATGAACGCCTTCTGGCAGTGGAAGAAGATCGTGTCGATGTCGACCACGACGGCCAGGACCGGGCGGTGGCCCTCGACGACGAGCTCGTCGAACCACGGCGCGTCGGTGAGCAGCCGGGCGCGGCCGTTGATCCGCAGGGTCTCGCGGCGGCCCGGGACCAGGAAGATCAGCCCGACGTGCGGGTTGGCCAGGATGTTGCGGAAGCCGTCGGCGCGCTTGTTCCCGGGGCGCTCCGGGACGGCGATCGTACGGTCGTCGATGACGTAGGTGAATCCCGGCGGGTCGCCCTTGGGCGAGACGTCGCAGTTGCCCTCCCCGTCGGACGTGCCGACGAGAACGAAGGGCGACAGGGCCAACCAGTCGCGGTCGGTCCGGCAGAGGCGGTCGCGTTCCTTGGCTGCGGCCCGGGGCTTCGGCGACCCGAGCAACTCCTCCAGTTCTGTCACCGAGGTGATCCTCATGGCATCAGAATACGCCCGGCAACCGGTCCCTACGCGTGGTCAGTGGTGGTCGTGGGCGGCGTGGTGGGCTCGGGCGGCGCGGCGGGTGGTGGATCGCTCACCGGCGGCGCGGCGTCGGGTGCGAAGTGGACCGAGGGATCGGGGCAGATCATGTACGGCACCGGCAGCGGGTATCCGCCGCCGGGATGGATGGTCGCCGGCCAGACCGGCGCCGGCGGCGTCGCGGCGCGCGGGACGAAGTAGCGGTGCGCGGGAGGCAGGGCCACCAGCAGCACCACCGCCCCCGTCAACACGAGCGCCGCCAGCGCGCCGGCGGCACCCACCAGAAAGGACAGCTCGGAGAAACTGTCCGAACCCGAGTACAGGGTTTCGAGGAACTTCGACTCCTGCGGCGGCATCTCGTCGGGCCCGGTGACGTCCGCATCGCCGAGCGCCAGGAACAACGGCACGAGCAGGAACCCGCCGCAGCCCGGCAGCAGGCAGAGCAGCAGCTGTGCGCCCCCGGCGACGAAGACGAGGATCCGCGCGACGTTGCTGCCCCGCAGGAGCGGCACCGCCGTCGCGGCGAGCCAGACCGCCAGCAGCAGCGTCGGCACGCCGAGGAACAGCGCCATGAAGACGATCCCGGACCGCTCCGAGCTCACCTCGGCCGGGTCCGCGTCGGGCACCAGCGCGGCGGCTCGGGAGATCTCACCGTCGAAGTGCAGCGCATCCGCGATGACCAACCCGACAATGCCGAGCAGCAGGGCAACGGCGGCGAACTGGAGCCAGAACGCGACCGTCACCTGCGCGGGCCGGGGCGGACGCGCGACATCGGCGAACATGACTGACGACAGTACGGGTGCCGCGCCGCACCGGACATGCCCGTTCGGCCAGAAATCGGCGGTCGAACCGAACGGGCGGATGCCGGACGAAGGCGAGGGATAGGCTGCCGCCGTGTCTCTCCCGCTCGCCTAAACTGGTAGGTGCCGGCGTTTTGCCCTCATTGCGACGCCGAGCGGTGGGCACCGGCTTGCCGGCTCCGGGTGCCCCTGGGAGGACCCCGATGTCCGCGAACCAGTTCACCGAGCGGTTGACGCGCGGCAACGCCGCCGTGGTGATCGTCGACCATCAGGTCGGCCTGTACAGCGGCGTGCGCGACATCGCCGTCGGGGAGTTGAAGCACAACGTGGTGGCCCTCGCCAAGGCCGCCCGGGTGCTGAGCCTGCCGCTGGTGGTGACCACCACCGCGGCGGACAGCATGTGGGGGCCGGTCATCCCCGAGCTCGCCGCGGTGCTGCCCGACGATCTCGCCATCATCGACCGCTCGACCGTGAACGCCTGGGACGACCCACGCGTGCGTGCCACGATCCGTGCGACCGGCCGAGACAAGCTGATCATCGCGGGAATCTCCACCGAGGTGTGTCTCACGTTCCCCGCCATCAGCGCGACGGCGGAGGGCCTCACCGCATACGCTGTAGTCGATGCATCCGGCACCTTCTGGCAGGCCAAGCGCGAAGCCGGGCTGCTGCGCATGCAGCAGGCCGGCGTGGTGCCGATCGACTACTCCACCGCGATGGTCGAGATCCTCGCCGACAACGCCGACCCCCTCGCGAGCGACGTCTACGCCGCGCTCGACATGCCGTTCGCCGTGCTCGTCGGCCAGATCGCCGCGGGGTTCACGAAGCGCTGACCGGCGGGAGGACCCGTCTCAGGCGACGGCCGGGATGATCTGCTCGCCGTAGGCGGCGAGCGTGGACTCCTTCGCGTCGTGCTGCAGGTACAGCGCGAACTGGTCCACGCCGAGCTCCTTGAGCTCAGCGAGGCGCTTGAGGTGGTGCTCGATCGGGCCGAGGACGCAGAAGCGGTCCACGATCGCGTCGGGGACGAAGCCGGCGTGGATGTTGCCGGCCCGGCCGTGCTGAGCGTAGTCGTAGCCTTGGCGGCCCTTGATGTAGTCGGTCAGCACCGTCGGCACGGCGCCGTCGGCGCCGTAACGGGCCACGATGTCGGCGACATGGTTGCCGACCATGCCGCCGAACCAGCGGGTCTGGTCGCGCTGGTGGGCCATCGACTCCTGGGAGCCGTCGCCGACGTAGGCGGGGGCGGCGACGCAGAACCTGATCGCCGCCGGGTCGCGGCCCGCCCTCTCGGCCGCCTCCCGCACCGCCCTGATCATCCAGGCGGCGATGTCCGGGTCGGCCAGCTGCAGGATGTACCCGTCGCCGACCTCGCCGGCCAGCGCGAGCGCCTTGGGCCCGTAGGCGGCCACCCACACCTCGAGCCGGCTGTCGGGGGCCCACGCGAACCGCAGGTCGCGGTCGCGCAGGCGCACCGACCGGCCGTTGCCCAGCTCGCGGATCACCCGCACACACTCGCGCAGCTCGGCGAGCGTGGTCGGGCGGGAGCCCAGCACGCGCAGCGCCGAGTCGCCGCGCCCGATGCCGCAGACGGTGCGGTTGCCGTACATCTCGTTGAGGGTGGCGAACAGCGACGCGGTGACCGTCCAGTCGCGGGTCCCGGGGTTGGTCACCATCGGCCCGACGACGACCCGATCGGTCTCGGCGAGGATCTTGCTGTAGATGACGAACGGCTCCTGCCACAGCACGTGGGAGTCGAACGTCCACACGTGGCTGAAGCCGGCCGCCTCGGCCCGCTTGGCCAGCTCGACCACGCCCATCGCGGGCGGGTCGCACTGCAGCACCACCCCTACGTCCATGACGTCACCGCACCTTCGGAAAGCCCAGGTCGATCTCGGAGGTGGCCGGGTCGGGCCAGCGGGAGGTGACGACCTTGCCGCGCGTGTAGAACTGGATGCCCTCGGGGCCGTACATGTGCAGGTCGCCGAAGAGCGAGGACTTCCAGCCGCCGAAGCTGTAGTAGGCGACCGGAACGGGCACGGGCACGTTGACGCCGACCATGCCGCAGATCACGTCGTACTGGAACCGCCGGGCGGCTCCGCCGTCGCGGGTGAAGATCGCGGTGCCGTTGCCGTACTCGTTGTCGTTGACGAGCTTGACCGCCTCGTCGTAGGTCTCCGCCCGCACGACCGACAGCACCGGCCCGAAGATCTCGTCACGGTACAGCGGGGAGTCGGTGCCGACCTTGTCCACGAGCGACGCGCCGAGGAAGAACCCGGGGCCGCTGCTGACCGGTGCCTCGCGCCCGTCGACGACGACCTCGGCAGTGCCGGGGTCGGCGAGATAGCCGGCCACCCGGTCGCGGTGCTCGCGGGTGATGAGCGGGCCCATCTCCGAGGCCGGGTCGGTGGCCGGGCCGACCGCGATCCGGCCGATCCGCTCGCTGATCGCGGCGACGAGCGGGTCGGCGACCGAGCCCACCGCGACCACGACGGAGACGGCCATGCACCGCTCCCCCGCCGAGCCGTAGCCGGCCGAGACGGCGGCGTCGGCGGCCGCGTCGACGTCGGCGTCCGGGAGTACGACCATATGGTTCTTGGCGCCGCCGAGCGCCTGGACCCGCTTGCCGGCGCGGGTGCCGGCCTCGTAGACGGCCCGGGCGATCGGCGTGGACCCGACGAAGCTCAGCGCCCGCACCTCGGGGTGGGCGATGAGCCGCTCGACGGCCTCCCGGTCGCCCTGCACGACGTTGAACGCGCCGTCGGGCAGCCCGGCCTGGCGCAGCAGGTCGGCCAGCAGCAGCGAGACGGACGGGTCCTTCTCGCTGGGCTTGAGCACGAACGTGTTGCCGCACACGAGCGCGTTGCTGAACATCCACATGGGCACCATCGCCGGGAAGTTGAACGGCGTGATGCCGGCGACGACGCCCAGCGGCTGGCGGATGGAGTACACGTCGACGCCGGTGGCGGCCTGCTCGCTGTAGCCGCCCTTGAGCAGGTGCGGCGCGCCGGTGGCGAACTCGATGTTCTCCAGCCCGCGGGCCAGCTCGCCGGCGGCGTCGGCGACGGTCTTGCCGTGCTCGGAGCTGACCAGCGACGCGATCTCCTTGCGGTTGGCGTCGACGAGCTCGCGGAAGCGGAACATCACCTCGGCGCGGCGGGACAGCGACGCCGACCGCCAGGCCGGGAAGGCGGCGAGCGCGCTCGCGACCGCCACGTCGGTCTCCGCGGTGGTGGCCGCGACGACGTACGCCTGCTGCTCGCCGGTGGCCGGGTCCCACACCGGCAGCCGCCTGCCGCTGGTGCCGGACACGGCCCGCCCGTCGAGCCAGTGCTTGATCTCACGCATGTGGTGACCCCAGGTTCTCTACAGCAGGTAGTCCGACAGTCCCCGGCGGAGGAACTGCCCGTGGCCCTTGCGGCCGTGGTATGTGCCGCCGGAGACGATCACGGTGCCGCGGGAGATGACCGTGTCGACCTTGCCGGCGATCTCGTAGCCCTCCCAGGCCGAGTGGTCCATGTTCATGTGGTGCGTCTCGGCGCTGATGCGGGTGCGGGCCGAGGGGTCGTACAGCACGATGTCGGCGTCGGAGCCGGGCGCGATGATGCCCTTGCGCGGGAAGAGGCCGAACATCCGGGCCGGCGTGGTCGCGATCGTCTCCACCCAGCGGGCCAGCGAGAGCTTGCCGTCGACGACGCCCTGGTAGAGCAGGTCGACGCGGTGCTCGACGCCGCCGATGCCGTTGGGAATCTTGGAGAAGTCGCCGACGCCCAGCTCCTTCTGGTCCTTGAAGCAGAACGGGCAGTGGTCGGTGGAGACGACTGACAGATCGTTGCCGCGCAGGCCCTTCCACAGGTCGGCGCGGTGGCTCTCGTGCTTGCTGCGCAGCGGGGTCGAGCACACCCACTTGGCGCCCTCGAACCCGGGCGCGCCGAGCTGGTCCTCGAGCGTGAGGTACAGGTATTGCGGGCAGGTCTCGGCGAACACGTTACGGCCGAGGTCGCGGGCGGCCGCGACCTGCTCGAGTGCCCTGGCGGCGGACAGGTGCACGATGTACAGCGGGCAGTCGGCGGCGACGCTCGCCAGCCAGATCGCGCGGCTGGTCGCCTCGGCCTCCAGCGCCTCGGGGCGGGTGAGGCCGTGGTGGATCGGGTCGGTCTCGCCGCGCTCCAGGGCCTGCTTGACGAGCACGTCGATGGCCGGGCCGTTCTCCGCGTGCATCATGATCATGGCACCGTTGTCCCGGGCCTTCTGCATCGCGCGCAGGATCTGGCCGTCGTCGCTGTAGAAGACGCCGGGGTACGCCATGAACAGCTTGAAGCTGGTCACGCCCTCGTCGGCGACGAGCCGGTCCATCGCCGCGAGCGACTCGTCGTCGACGCCGCCGAGGATCTGGTGGAACGCGTAGTCGACGTGGCACTCGCCGGCCGCCTTGGCGTGCCAGGCGGCGAGGCCGTCGTGGACCACCTCGCCGGTGCGCTGGACGGCGAAGTCGATGATGGTGGTGGTGCCGCCGAACGCGGCGGCCTTCGTGCCGGTGTCGAAGGTGTCGCTGGCGAAGGCGCCGCCGAACGGCAGCTCCATGTGCGTGTGCGCGTCGACGCCGCCCGGGATGACGTACTTCCCGGCCGCGTCGACGACCTCGAAGTCGCCCTGGGCCGGCCCGTCGCCCGGCATGAAGATCGCGGAGATCTTCTCGCCGACGATCAGCACATCGGCCGGGATCGCGCCCTGCGGGCCGACGACGGTTCCGCCCTTGATCAGCTTCATGGTCACGGCCTCACCAGTTCGCCGTAGGCGTCGGGGCGGCGGTCGCGGTAGAACTGCCAGCGGTCGCGGACCGCGGCCAGCAGGTCCATGTCCAGGTCGCGGACGATCAGCTCGGGGTTGTGCGCGTCGCCGACCTCGCCGACGAACCTGCCCTCCGGGTCGACGAAGTAACTCGTGCCGTAGAAGTCGTTGTCCCCCAGCGGCTCGATGCCGGTGCGGTTGATCGCGCCGATGAAGTACTCGTTGGCCACGGCGCTGGCCGGCTGCTCCAGCTGCCAGAGGTACGCCGACAGGCCCCGGCTGGTCGCCGACGGGTTGAACACGATCTGCGCGCCACCCAGACCGAGCGCGCGCCAGCCCTCGGGGAAGTGCCGGTCGTAGCAGATGTAGACGCCGACCTTGCCCACGGCGGTGTCGAAGACGGGGTAGCCGAGGTTGCCGGGGCGGAAGTAGAACTTCTCCCAGAAGCCCTTCACCTGGGGGATGTGGTTCTTGCGGTACTTGCCGAGGTATTTGCCGTCCGCGTCGACGACGGCGGCGGTGTTGTAGAGCACGCCGGGCTGCTCCTGCTCGTACATCGGCAGGATCATGACCAGGCCCAGCTCGACTGCGAGGGCCTGGAAGCGCTCGGTGGTGGGGCCGGGGATCGACTCGGCGTACTCGTAGTAGGCGGAGTCCTGCACCTGGCAGAAGTACGGGCCGTAGAACAGTTCCTGGAAGCAGATCACCCGGGCGCCCTGGGCGGCGGCCTGCCGGGCGTAGTCCTCGTGCGCCTTGATCATCGACTCCTTGTCGCCCGTCCAGTGCGTCTGGACGATGGCGGCCCGGATGACTGTCATAGCTGCCCCTCTCTGGTCAGTCCACTGTGGCCGGTTGCGGCCGGCGGGTAGTGATCTGGTGGCCGCGCCCCCTGATCTTGTCTCGGGTCGGATGCCGTAAGACACTGACGACACAAATCTAGGCGGACAATCGGCCGAGCGTTACCGAATGTTTCGGAGATGTGATTTGCCCGCGCTCAACCCCGCGGCGCTGGGCCTGCCCACCGTCCGCGACGCGGCCCGCGCGCTGGGCATCTGCCCGACGACGGTGAGCGCGGCGCGGCGTGGTGCGGCGCGGCGTGGTGCGGCGCGGCGTGGTGCGGCGCGGCGTGGTGCGGCGTGGTGCGGCGCGGCGCGGTGTGGTGTGGCGCGGCGTGGTGTGGCGCGGCGCGGCGCGGCCATCCAGACCCACGGCCGCTCGGGCACGGTATCGCGGTGGCCCCCGGGCCCCTTCGAGGGCGAGCCGCCTGGACACCGACCACGTCCGCATCACCGCGGGCCTGGTCCGCGACGACTTCGACGCGCTGGCCGGCATCCTCGCCGAGGCCGCCGGCGGCGGCCTGCGCGGCCGCGAACCGCCGACCACCGACCACCCCGCGGCTGGCACTGACGTGACCGGCTCGGACGCGTGACCGGCCGAGCAGCCATCCGGAGCCGCCGCGCCGGCTGGTGCGTGACGGCCGCGACAACCGGGCGCGGGCCCCTGGCCGCCCGGGCGGCGACGCGGGAGTCTGACAGTGCACGGCCGGCAGCGACGACGGGACGAGAGGACAGCGCATGCGATACGTGGCGATCGGCGACAGTTTCACCGAGGGGATGGGTGACGAGCGCCCGGACGGCTCACCACGCGGCTGGGCCGACCTGGTGGCGGCGGGCCTGGCCGCGGCGAACGGCGGTGCCGTACGGTACGCGAACCTCGGCATCCGCGGCCGGCTGCTGGAGCCGATCGTCACGGAGCAGCTCGACGCCGCCCTGGCCATGTCGCCGGTTCCGACCCTGCTCTCGCTCAACGGCGGCGGCAACGACATGATGCGCCGCGGCGCCGACCTGAACCGCCTGCTGGAGCTGACCGAGCGGGCGGTGCTGCGCTGCTCCGCCGCGGGCGTGCGGCTGATGGTCCTCAGCGGCGCGGACCCCTCCGACCACCTGCCGTTCGGCCGGGTCCTGCGCCGCCGCGGCGACCTGCTCACCGAGGCGGTCAAGGACCTGACGGCGCGCCACGACGTCCTGTTCGTCAACGTCTTCGGCGACGCCGAGATCCGCCGCGCCGAGTACTGGTCCGCCGACCGCCTGCACCTCAACGCCACCGGCCACCGACGGGTGGCCGGGCTCGTGCTGGGCGCCCTGGGCCTGCCCGCCACCGACCACCGCGCCGACGCCGCGGCGGCGCCGGCCCGCCGCCTGCTGGCCGAGGCACGCTACTACCGCGAGCACGTCTTGCCGTGGGTCAGCCGCCGCCTCCGTGGCCGCTCGTCGGGCGACGGAAGGGCGGCCAAGCATCCGGACTGGACCGCCGCCCCCGCGTAGGTCCTTGTTCGCGGCGACGCGGTCAGGATGAACCTGCGTGCGCCGCATCGCGCTCGTGCGCCAGGCGGTCGAGGATGGCGGCGCTCGGCTCCCTGGCCGTCGACGTCCCGCCATCGCAGGTCGGCGTCGCGTCCGGGGTCAACAACACCGCGCTGCAGGTCGGGTTCGCCCTCGGAATCGCCGTCTACGGCGCCCTGCTCGGCACCTTCCCACCCACCACCGCCGGCTTCGCCGACGGACTCAACCACCTGATCGCGATCGGCGCCGGCACCGCACTCGCCGCCGCGGCCATCACCGCCGCGCTGCTGTCACCCGGCCGCCAACGCATGTCAGCCTGATCCCGCAACACCTTCGCTGCGCGACCGCCCGAGACGGCGACCGGTTTGGCGGCCCGGCGCGCCCATTCGATGACCCCGGGCTGTCCGCCACGGCTGGTCGTCGGTCCGGCCAGAGCAGCGCCACACGAGCACCGCCAGCCAGGCCCGAGGCGATTCTCCGTGATCACGGAGCGAACGCGCTGCTTCCTTGTGCATTTTTACTCCGTGATCACGAAGAACATGATTATCGGGCGACGCAGATCGCAGGCACGGCCCGCGCCGCCCGAACTCGGCTTCTCTCGATGCCGAGTTCGAGCTCATCGCCGGCGGGCAGGCGGTGGCGATCGCCCCGGCCGGGCCGCGGGTCAACGGCCTGCGCCCGGACCTGACCACGATCCCGCTGGAAGGCGTGCCGCCGAGCCCCGTCGTTGCTGGCCACCCGGGCCGGGGACCACAGCGAGCTGGTGGCCGCGTTCCGCCGGGCCGCGCGCGCCCGCCTCATCGGCCCCGTCTGAGCCGCGCGCCCTCAGCCGCGGATCAGGGCGGCGGTCTGCTCGGCGATCGAGTACTCCTCGTCGGTGGGCACCACGCAGACCGCGACCCGCGCCCCGTCCGGGCTGACGATGCGCTCGCCGGCGGCGTTACGGGCCTCGTCGACCTCGATGCCCCACGCCTGCAGGCCGGCCAGCGACGCCGCCCGGACCGCGGGCGCGTGCTCACCGACGCCGGCGGTGAACACGATCGCGTCGAGGTGGCCCAGGACGGCGTGGTAGGCCCCGACGTACTTGCGGATGCGGTGGCAGTACACGTCGAACGCCAGCGCCGCGTCCTCGTCGCCGGCGGCGCGGCGCTCCAGCACGGTGCGCATGTCGTTGACCCCGGCCAGGCCGAGCAGGCCGGCGTGGCGCAGCAGCACGTCGTCGACGGCGGCGAAGTCCATCCCGGCGACCCGGTTGAGGTAGGAGCCGACGGCCGGGTCGAGGTCGCCCGAGCGGGTGCCCATGACCAGGCCCTCCAGCGGCGTGAGGCCCATCGACGTGTCGACGCTGCGCCCGCCCCGCACGGCGGTGGCGCTGGCGCCGTTGCCCAGGTGCAGCACGATGAGGTTCAGCTCCTCCAGCGGCCGCCCCAGCAGGGTCGCGGTGCGGCCGGCGACATAGGCGCACGAGGTGCCGTGAAAACCGAACCTGCGGATGTCGTACCGCCGGGCGAGGTCGCGGTCGATCGCGTACGTGGCGGCGGCCTGCGGCAGGGTCGCGTGGAACGCGGTGTCGAACACGGCCACGTGCGGCACCGCCGGCAGCATCTCCCGGGCCGCCTCGATGCCGATGATGCCGCCCGGGTTGTGCAGCGGGGCGAGGGGGATGAGCTCGCGCAGCGCGGCGAGCACGGCGTCGTCGACGAGGGCGGGGCGCTCGAAGCGCGACCCGCCGTGCACGATGCGGTGCCCGACCGCCTCGATCGGGATGGCGCCGAGCCCGTCGAGCACCTGCTCCATCGCGGCGGCGTGGTCCGGCACGCCGCCCGGCTCGCCGATCTTCTCGACCAGGCCGCGCTCGCCCGCGGTGGGGTCGTCGAGGTCCACGACGCGGAACTTCACCGAGGAGGAGCCGCTGTTGAGCACCAGGATCATGCCAGGCAGACTACTGCGGTGGCCCGCATCGTGTACCTCGTCGAGCACGGACCGGACTCCGGCAAGTCGGCCGTGGCCCTCGGACTCGCCGAGTTGTTGTCCCGCAAGGTTCCCCGCATCGGCGTGTTCCGGCCGGTCGCCCCGGCGGCGGAGGACGTTCTGCTGGATCTGCTGCGCCTGCGGTACGACATCGGGGATGATCGTCTGACCGGCGTGACCTTCGCGGAGGCGTCGGCGATGCTCGCCTCCGGGCGGTCCGAGGAACTCGTGGGGCAGATCGTCGAGCGCTTCCGGCCCGTGGCGCAGCAGCACGACGCCGTCGTCGTCATCGGCACCGACATCGACGACAACCTGGCGTTCAACGTCCGGCTCGCCAACGAGTTCGGCGCCGTGGTCGTGTCGGTCGTCAACGGCTCCGGCGCCGACGAGGCCACGCTGGACTCCGAGGCCCGGCAGGCCTATCACGCGCTGGCCGACCTGGACGCGACGGTCGCGGCCGTGATCCTCAACAAGACCCCGGCGGTCGTACCCCCGCCGAAGCTGCCGGTCGCCTGCTACGTGATCCCCGACGTGCCCACCATCGGCGCGCCCACGGTCGGCGAGGTCGCCGCCCAGCTCGGGGCGAGCGTGGTCACCGCCGGCCGCGGCGACAGAGACGCGGCGCTGGGCCGCGACGTGCTCGACTACGTCGTCGGCGCCGCCCAGGTGCCCGCGCTGCTGACGCACCTGACCCCGGACTGCCTGCTCATCACTCCCGGCGACCGCGCCGACCTGCTGGTCGCGGCGGGCGCCGCGCACGCCTCGGGTCTGGTGCCGCTGGCCGGGATCGTGCTGACGCTGGGCATCGCGCCCGACCCGGCGGCGCTGGAGCTCTTCGAGCGGCTCAACCCGGGCCTCGCGGTGCTGTCGGTGCCGAAGGCCAGCTACGACACGATCGCCGCCTCGACGCGGGTGGAGCACCGGCTCAGCGCGGCCAACCCGCGCAAGGTCGAGGCCGCCCTCGGCGCGTTCGAGTCGAATGTGGACACCGCGGGCCTGGCCGACGTGCTCGAGTTGACCGGCTCGGCGCGCGTGACGCCGCTGATGTTCGAGTACGACCTCATCGACCGCGCCCGGGCGGACAAGCGGCATCTGGTGCTGCCCGAGGGTACCGAGGAGAGAATCCTGCGCGCCGCGGACATCCTGCTGCGCCGGGGCGTGGCGGGCCTGACCCTGCTCGGCGATCCGGCCGCGATCCGGGCCCGGGCCCGCGACCTGGGCCTGGACGTCGACGCCGCGCGGCTGATCGACCCGGTGACCAGCCCGCTGCGCGAGGAGTTCGCCGAGGTCTACCGCGACGTGCGCGCCCACAAGGGCGTCACGCTCGACCTGGCCCGCGACGTGGTGCGCGACGTGTCGTACTTCGGCACGCTCATGGTGCAGCTGGGCCACGCCGACGGCATGGTCTCCGGCGCCACCCACACCACGGCCGCCACCATCCGCCCCGCCTTCGAGATCATCAAGACCGTCCCGGGCCTCAGCGTCGCCTCCAGCGTCTTCTTCATGCTGCTGCCCGACCGGGTCCTCGTCTACGGCGACTGCGCCGTCAACCCCGACCCCGACGCCGAGCAGCTGGCCGACATCGCGCTGTCCTCGGCCGACACCGCCGCCCGCTTCGGCGTCACGGCGCGGGTGGCGATGCTGTCGTACTCCACCGGCACCTCCGGCTCCGGCGCCGACGTCACCAAGGTCGCCGAGGCCACCGCGATCGTGCGCGAGCGCCGCCCCGACCTGCCAGTCGAGGGCCCGATCCAGTACGACGCGGCGATCGACCCGGCCGTGGCCGCCACCAAGCTGCCCGGCAGCCCGGTCGCGGGCCAGGCGACGGTCTTCGTGTTCCCGGACCTGAACACGGGCAACAACACGTACAAGGCGGTGCAGCGCTCGGCGGGCACGGTCGCGGTCGGCCCGGTCATGCAGGGCCTGCGCAAGCCGGTGAACGACCTGTCGCGCGGCGCGACGGTGAAGGACATCGTGAACACCGTCGCCATCACCGCGATCCAGGCTCAGGGCGCCTAGCGTTTCTTGTCGTACCCCAGGGGCACGATGGAGGGCATGACTGCGAAACTCTCCACCGTCGTGCTGGACACGCCCGACCCGCACACCCTGGCGCGCTTCTACGCGGAGCTGCTCGGCCTGCAGATCACGAAGGTCGAGAGCGACTGGATCGACGTCGGCGACGAGTCCGGCCGGGTCCTCAGCTTCCAGCTGGCGCCCAACCACATTCCGCCGCAGTGGCCGGACCCGAACTATCCGCAGCAGCTGCACCTGGACATCCGGGTCGACGACATCGACGCGGCCGAGTCGAAGGCCCTGCGGATGGGCGCGCAGCTGCTGTCGACGACCGAGACCGGCTACCGCGTGTACAGCGACCCCGCCGGCCACCCCTTCTGCCTCGAGCACGACTGACCCGGCCGCCCCGGCCTCCGCCGCACGCGCCTTGCCCCTGGCCTGGGGCTGGCCCGGGGCCGTCGGCTGGTGGCCGGGGTGCCCGGTTATCGGTCGACCGTGGCCTTCGCGGGGCAGCCGTGCTGCTTCTGCCAGGCGTCGATCTCGGCGACCGGGGACTTCTCCTGGCCGGCCTTCCAGGCATCCAGGTAGGACCACGACCAGATGACCCCGCGCCGCGTCCACCAGTCGCCCGTCTTCTGGCACGCCGGGGAGAGCCCGAAGTGGATGTGGCAGGCGCTCGCGTCGCCGGTGCGGCCGACCTTGGCGACCGGCTGCCCGGCAGCCACCGTCGCGCCCGCCTCGATGCCGTCGTTGATCGACGAGAAGTGCGACATGTAGTACCGCACGCCGTCGGCACCGAGGATCGACACCGACAGCCCGCCGCGGGTGGCCCCGTCGTTGACCTTCGCGGTCCATTTGTCGACCCGCGCCACCTCGAGCACCGTGCCGTCGACCGGCGACAGCGCGTTGAGGCCGCAGTTGGCGATGATGTCGGAGGCCGGGTAGTCGTGGTGGTCGCGCGAGTAGGAGCCCTTGCCCTGCAGCGGGAAGGCATGCTTCGTCGTGCCGCCGCCGGGCGCGGCACTGGTGGCGTTCGCACTGGCTCCGTTGCCGACGTTCCCGGAGGCCGATGGGTCACCGCCGCCGACCTGCCGTCCCTGCGACTCCTGGGCGACGGGCGCCGGATCACCGGCGGGGGCGGGGCCGCCGCAGCCGCCCGCGCCGAACACGGCCAGCAACGCGACCGCGGCAAGACTCATACGCGGCGAAGACATCGCCCGCCACCCTACGCGCCGCGCCGCCGCGCCCCAAGCCGCGCGATCCCGCGCCATCCCGCCGCCCCGAGTTCCCGACCGATCGACGCCCGCACTCTTGTGAGCGACCGTCACTTGGCTGGCAGCGGCAGTCCGCGAGCAAAGTCTCCGTGGTCATGCGCCCCGGCGCCCACAGTGCACGGGGTTCTCCTTGATCACGGAGCGAACGTGCTGCTTTCTGTGCATTTTTACTCCGTGATCACGGCGAACATGATGGTCGGGCAACGCAGATCGCAGGCACGTCCTGCGCCGCCCGAACTCGGCTTCTCGCGATGCCAAGCGCCCAATTGACGGTCACTCTTTGTTCCGCGTTTCGCGTTCGAGCCCCGGCTCCCCGCCCCGTCCGCGCCAGGAGCAGGTGGCGTAGCCGGCCGGGCGGATCGCCGGACACGTTCGTGATGCGCTCTCCTGTCGCCGGGTCCTCGCCGCCGGCCACGTCAGTAGCGGGCCGCATAGCTGGTCGGCGGCTCGCCGAACATGTTCGCGAAGTCGCGGACGAGGTGGGCCTGGTCGGCGTACCCGAGGTCGGCGGCCAGCCCGGCCCAGTCGATCGTCTCGCCGGGCGCGCGAGCCCCATGCGTTCGGTGATCTCATGCAGGCGGAAGCGGCGAATCACCCATTTCGGGCTCACGCCGACGTGCTCGGCGAACAGGCGCTGCAACCGCCGCGCGCCGGTGCCGTAGCGCTCCGCGAGCTGGTCGACCCGCCGCAGGGCCGGCGTCGCAGCGATGTCCGCGACCCAGCCGGCGACCTCATCGCCGACCGGGTCACCGGGCGGCATCCGGGCTCGCAAGAAGCGCTCGAACTCCGCGGCCAGGACCGCCACGGCCCACGCTGCCGTGTCGCCGTTGCCGGCCGCCGGCGCCTTGGCCCGGGCCGTCCACATCACCGCCTGAGCCCCGGCCGTCCGGGTCAACGCCTCAACATCGGCCGTCCGCATCACCGCCTGAGCCCCGGCCGTCCCGATCGACGCCTCAACATCGGCCGTCCGCATCACCGCCTGAGCCCCGGCCGTCCGGGTCAACGCCTCGACCTCGGCCGTCCGCGTCACCGCCTGGGCCCCGGCGGTCCGAGTCGACGCCTCGGCCCCAGCCGTGCGGATCAGGGGCCCCGGTTTTAGGGATGGGAGGTCCGGGCCGAAGACCGCCGCTGCCGGCAGGGCGCGGTCAGTGAGCGCGTCCACGGGCGTGTCAAGGAAGCGGCGGAACACGGCGGGGCGGAACGTCACGCCGAACACGGCGCCGAGGCCCGACAGGGTGCGTTGGATGCGGCCGCGCGATACGCCGCGGACCATCGGCGGGCCGTCGGCCGGGAACGTGAGCTGCACGCTGGGCTGCGGCACGATCAACTGTCGATAGTCGGGCTCGCCGCGCAAGTCCCAGCGGGCCCACCAGTAGCGCGCGACAAGCCTGGCCAGATCGTCGGCGGCGGGTGCGAAGCCGTGGCCCTGGAAGCGGGACCACGCTCCGGCCAGTTCGCGGCTGTCGCGCATCCGGCCAATCATGCCAGCCGGGGGCGTCGCGTTTGTTCAAGACTCGGGCGGTACCCATGCGGGATCTTCCCCTGCATGGAGAAGCACATGTTGTTACGGGAGGCGGCGCTCGGGATCCTCGGCGTCGTGGACCGGATCGGGGAAGCGGATCTCGGGACGGTCACGCCCTGTTCGGGGTGGGACGTGCGGGCGCTGAGCGGGCACCTGCTGGAGTGGGGGCCGCCGCTGGAGGGCGCGGCGCGCAAGGAGTCGGTGCCGCCGGGAGCCGCATACGGGTCAGTGCGGGAGCAACTGGAACGGCTCGCCGAGGCGTGGGGCGCGCCGGAGGCGTGGGGCGCGCCGGAGGCGTGGGCGGGCGAGACGCGGATGGCCACGGCCGCGCTGCCGGCGGACCGGGTCGGCGGGATGGTGCTCGGCGAATTCGTCCTGCACGGCTGGGATCTGGCCCGCGCGCTCGGGGTGCCGGTCGGGTGGAGCGACGACGTGCTGCGCCTGCTGTACGCCGAGATCGCCCGCTCCGCCGACCAGGGCCGCTCGATGGGCGTGTACGGCCCGGATGTCCCCGTCCCGCCGGACGCCCCGCTGCTGGAGCGAGCGCTCGGCCTCAGCGGCCGCGATCCGCGCTGGACGCCGACCGCATAACCCCGATCAGCCGCTCTTACGGCGGCGGGTGCGAGTGGCGGGCTCGACGCCCACGGCCTCGATGACGCTGCACGCGTCGTCGAGGGGGTCGCGCTCGTCGAGGCTGACCGCAACCCGGCGCAGCAAGGCGCGGAACTGGGCGCGCTCGTCCTCGGGCAGGGCGCCCAGCACCAGGTCCTCCACGTGGCGGAGCTTGCGCTGCAGCGCACAGAGGGTCGCGCGGCCCGCCTCGGTGGCGATGATGCGGCGGGCGCGGCGGTCGGCGGGGTCGGGCCGGCGCTCGATGACGCCGGCCTGCTCGAGGTCGTCGAGGAGGTACGTCATGACGGTGCGGTCGATGCCCAGCTTGTTGGCCAGGGCGAGCTGGGTGCAGGCCGTGCCGTCGACGGCGGAGGTGAGCACCTGATAGCCGCGAGGGCCGCCGGGGACGTCGGCGATGACCGACTGGGCGCCCTTCGCGTAGCCACGCAGCAGCACGCCGAGCGCCCAACCGAGGTCGGACTGGAGGTCGACATGGGTGTCAGCCGGGCTCTCCGGCGCCTGCGTCATGGAGCAATGATAAGCAGCTCACTCACGCTTGCCACCAGATGTTCTGTGTCGCAGACTTTCTGCATTGCCACTGGACACCGCGGAGGTACCGGCACCATGCATCTCTTCCGACTCGACGCGAGCATCCGCACGACCGGATCGGTGAGCCGCGCGCTCGCCGACACCGCCGAGCAGGCCTGGCTCGCCGAGCACCACGACGCGGTCGTAACCCGGCGCGACCTGGGCCTCGAACCGCTGCCCGCCGACCTGTGGGCGAAGGCGGCCCGGCACGCGGTGGACCCGTCCGCGCCGCCGGCGCCGCAGACCGCGGCGCTGGTCGAGCGGCTCGGCGCCGAGTTGCTCGACGCCGACGCGTACGTGTTCGCGGTACCGCTGTACAACTGGGGCCTCCCCGCGCACGTCAAGGCCTGGATCGACCTGCTGTTGCTGAACCAGCGCTTCGGCGCCAACGGCGACCGGCCGATCGCCGGCCGACCGGCGGTGCTGGCGCTCAGCCGCGGCGGCGGCTATGGTCCCGGCGCGCCGAAGGAGGGCTGGGACCACGCGAGCCCGTACCTGCGCCGGATCCTCGGCGACACCTTCGGCCTCGACCTGCACGTCGCCGAGGCCGAGCTCACACTGGCGGACGTGACACCGGCGATGGCGCCGCTACGCGGCCTCGCCGCCGACCTGCTCAAGGCCGGGCACGAGAACGCCGCCGCGCACGGTCGCCGAGTCGCGGATCTGGTCCGCGCCTGACAGAGCGCGCGTCGACCGCGCCTCACCGTGACCACAACCATGACCGGCCGCGTCGGTAACCGCGCCTCACCGTGAGTGGCTACCGGCGACAACCGCGACTGGGCCGCGACCGGCCGCGACTGCTGACCGCGAACAGCCATTTCCAGCCCGGGCAGGCCACCTCCGGCCGCACCCCCACATCCGCGCCCGACCGCTTCCAGCCGGGCGAGCCGCTTCTGGCCGCGGGCGTCCCACAACCGCGAACGGTCGCGTCTGTGCGGCCGGGTGGGAAGCGGGCGGTCGGGCCGGCGACGCGCTCACCACCGACCGGCGCGGTGCTCGACCGGGACCGCGGCCGCCACACGGGCACACCGCCTCTGGCCGCAGGCGTCCGACGACCACGAACGGCCGCCACTTCCATCTAGGCGAGCCGCCTCCAACCGCGGGCGTCCCACAACCGCGCGAGCAGCCGTACGGCCACCACTTCCATCCGGGCGAGCCGTCTCCGCGTCGCGGGCGTCCCACAACCGCGAGCAACCGCACGGCCACCACTTCCACTGCACAAATCCGCGTTTCGGACAAACCCGAAACGTCGAAATAAAACAATGCCGCCGCGAGGTGTCGAGACTGATCCGGCCCGGGCTCCGGGCGGGTCAGCCGCCCAGCGGGGGCAGGTTGTTGGTCAGCTCGATCGCGGTGTGGACGAGCGACTGCAGCCGCGCCGTCAGCGCGAGCAGCAACTGGTGGGCGGCCGGCCCGGCGTGGTCGGCCGCCTGCCGCAATGTCTCGAGGTCGCCCTGCACCTGGCTGAGCTGGCCGGTCAGGTCCCCGGCGCCGCGCTCGAGGGCGCCGGCCATGTCGGCCAGGCTCACGCCGTTGGCCTCGAGCACCTTGATCGCGGCGATGCGCTCGATGCACGTGGCGTCGTAAAGCCGGAAGTTGCCGGCCGTGCGCTCGGTCGACTCGATGAGGCCGAGCCCGGTGTAGAAGTCGACGGTGCGCGTCGACACGCCGGCAAGATTGGCGAGCTCCCCGATCCGCAGCAGTCTTGACACAACCCAACCCTACAGTGCCGCGTGCTAGTGTGCCCGCCATGGTCTTCAAGAGCCTGCGCCGCGCCATGGGCGTGGGCGGGCCGACCGTCGATACGGTACTAGAAAATCCCGTGACACGCCCCGGGGAGGTCCTCGGCGGGGCGGTGCGTCTCACCGGAGGCGAGCGCGGCGTCGAGATCGAGCGGATCGTGCTGACTCTGGTGACGAGGGCCGGCGCGCGCACGGTTGAGCTGACGCAGCAGGAGGTCGGCGGCGGGTTCCGGCTCCCGGCGGGCGTCTCGCACGAGGTACCGATGCGGCTCATGGTCCCCCTGAACACGCCCGTCACGCACGTGTACGGCGAACGCGTGCCCGGCCTGGCCGTGGGCGTGCGCACCGACCTGGAGGTCGCGTTCGCGGTCGACCCCGGCGACCTCGACCCCGTCGCGGTGCATCCCCTGCCCGCCGAGGCGGCCGCGCTCGAGGCGTTCCGGGCGCTCGGGTTCCGGCTCAAGTCCGCCGACGTCTCGCAGGTGTTCGAATTCTGGGTAGCGCCGCAGTACCAGGACGTGACCACCGAGGTCGCTGTCGGCTTCACGACCGGCGCCGACGAGGTCGAACTGGTGCTCGACGGCCGCCTGCGCACCCGCCATGAACGGCGCGAACAGGTCGACTGGGCGGCACAGGTCGACCGACTGATGCGGCAGATCGGGCACATACGGCAATAGACCTCAACCGACCGGGCCAGGGGGACGATCGGCCGACACGGTACCGTTGTGCGCACGAGGTTGGCACTGCACTCGTTGGCTACGGACTCGGGAGGCGGGCATGCGAGAGCTTGTCGTGGTAGGTGTGCGTGCGCAGACCTGGCAGAGCCGTCCCGTGGTCCTGCTCAAGGACGAAACCACGGGACGTCACCTGCAGCTGCCCGTCGAGGGCGGCGCCCGCAGCATGGACGAGCCGATCAGCGCCGAGCTGTTCCAGCGCGCGCTGACCGCGCTCCAGGCGCCGCTGCGGGCGGTCGAGGTGGTCGCCGCGCACGGGCCGTTCCAGCTGGTGCTCGGCCCCGGCATCCGCGTGCCCGCCGCGCCGCTGGAGGCGATCGCCCTGGCCCGCCACTGGGGCGTGCCGATCGTGACGACCGATGAGCTGCTCAACTCCGCGTCGGTCGCCGCGCCCGACGGGCCGACGCAGCCGCTGGACCTGACGGCGCACATGGAGAAGCTGCCGTCGGGCCGCGCGACCCTGCTGATCCGCAAGGGTGCCGAGGCCGGCGCGGAGTTCGCGCTCGACGGCGAGATCGTGCGCTGTGGCCGCGACTCGGCCAACCAGATCGTGCTCGACGACAACACCGTGTCCCGCAAGCACGTCGAGTTTCACCGCAACAGCGGCGGCTTCGGCTACTCGATGCTCGACATGGGCAGCCTCAACGGCACCTATGTCAACAGCGAGCGGGTCAAGAGCGCCACGCTCAACGACGGCGACGAGGTCCAGGTCGGCAAGTTCACGCTGCTGTACCAGCTGCGCTGACCCGGACTCCGGTCACCGGTTCTCACCAGTTCGAGGGCTCGTAGTCCTTCAGGAAACAGCCGTAGAGGTCCTCGCCGCGCTCGCCGCGAACGATCGGGTCGTAGACCCGCGCCGCCCCGTCGGCGAGGTCCAGCGGGGCGTGGAAGCCCTCGTCGTGCAGCCGCATCTTCGTCGGGTGCGGCCGCTCATCGGTGATCCAGCCGGTGTCCACCGCGGTCATCAGGATGCCGTCGGAGAGCATCTCCTCGGCGCTGGTGCGGGTGAGCATGTTCAGCGCGGCCTTGGCCATGTTGGTGTGCGGGTGCCCGGGCCCCTTGTACCGCCGGCTGAACTGGCCCTCCATCGCCGACACGTTCACCACGTACTTGCGCCGGGACTGCGATGCCGCCAGCGCCGGGCGCAGCCGGCTCACCAGGATGAACGGCGCGGTCACGTTGCACAGTTGCACCTCGAGCAGCTCCAGCGGGTCGACCTCCTCGACCGTCTGCACCCAGCTGTTGGTGTCGGCCAGATCGGGCACCAGCCCGCCGGCGTCGATCGCGGTCAGCGCGGCGATGCGCTCCGGCGTGGCGCTGCGGCTGGTGAGCGCGAGCGCGGTGAGCGCGTCCGGCGGGATCATCGCCGGCGCCGTGTCGGCGTCGAGCCCCGCCTCCAGCGTCAGCTCCGCGTGCGGGTCCGCCTTGTGGAACGTCACCACGTCCGGCATCGGCCCTTCCAGCACCAGCGGGGCGGACTCGGCCGCCACCAGGTGCGAGTACGAGCCGGGCGTCCGCTTCACCGTCTGCGCCGCGTTGTTGATCAGGATGTCCAGCGGCCCGCGCGCGGCCACGTCGTCGGCGAGCGCCACGACCTGCGCCGGGTCGCGCAGGTCGATGCCGACGATGCGTAGCCGGTGCAGCCAGTCGCCGCTGTCGGCCATCGCGGCGAAGCGCCGCACGGCGTCGTTGGGGAACCGGGTGGTAATCGTGGTGTGTGCTCCGTCACGCAGCAGCCGCAGCGCGATGTACATGCCGATCTTCGCCCGGCCGCCGGTCAGCAGCGCCCGCCGCCCGGTCAGGTCGGTGCGCTGCTCGCGCCGCTCGCGGTTGAGCTTCGCGCACGGCGGGCAAAGCTGGTGGTAGAACGCGTCGACGTCGATGTACCGCGTCTTGCACGTGTAGCACGACCGGGCCCGCAGCAGCTGGCCGGCGCTCGCCCCGATCGTCGGCGAGACCAGCGGGATCCCCTGCGTCTCGTCGTCGATGCGCCCCGGCGCGCCGGTCGCGGTCGCCTCGGTGACCAGCCGGTCGGCCTCGGTCACGGCGGCGCGCCGCTCGCTGCGCCGCTGCCGCTTGACGCTCTTGTACAGGTGCGAGGTCGCCCGCCGCACCAGCAGCACGTCGGGATGGTCCGGCGGCAGCGCCTGCAGCTCGTCGAAGACGGCCAGGCAGATCGCCAGCCGCTCGGGGGCGATGCCCGGAAGGGTCGCCGTGGGGTCACTGATGCCGGTGGTCTGAGGGTCGTGCGGAGTCACGCAGGAACTGTACGCAACGTCCCAGGCCCCGTACCAAACGGAAAACGGGTCCGGAGGGCGCCCTTTGCCGCCCCGGACCCGCCGCTCCGCGGCCACCACCGTCCCCCGTTGCACTGAACCTCGGTGGCACCGCGTCATCCTCGTACCGCCTCAGTAAACACCAGTCGAGCGACAAATCCGGCATATCTGCATAAGTCGGGGCGATGATCCACCGTCCGTGACGACGGACCTTTTTCCTGGCTCGGGCCCGCGTCACCCACGGACCGCCGCTCCCGCCAGACACCGGGCCGGGGCCTGCCTTAAGGGCGGCCCCGGCCCTGCCAGGTCCGCCGTGCCAAGACCCGTCGGGTCCGGCGGCCCTCCCCGCCAGGTTCGCGTGGGCAAGACCGACCAGGCCAGCAGGCCTCCCCGCCAGGCCCATTGCAAGACCGGTCAGACCCGCGGGCCTGACCGCCGGGCCCGCGAGCCGCGTGGAGTGTGGCGCAAATCATGATTTCGAGGCGCTGCGGGCTACCGGGCGCAGCCACGGCACGGCGAGCAGGATCACCACCGGCGGCAGAATGAAGCCCGCGCGGGTCGAGTCGGCGGCGTCCAGGATCGCGCCGTCGATCGCCGCGCCCGCCGCGGCGCCGACCGCGAACGCCGTGGCGACCCAGGCGAACGCCTCCGCGGCCGTGCCCGCCGGCGCGATCCGGTCCACCGTCAGGAAGGCGGCCGCCAGCAGGGGCGGCAGGCACAGCCCGCACAGGACCGTGAGCGGCACCATCGGTACCACCGAGGAGGGCGTCAGCAACAGCGGCACGTACCCCAGGCCGAGCAGCGTCGCCACCAGCGGCAGCCACCGGCCGCCGACCCGCAGCCGCGTGTTGACCAGGCCGCCGATGAGCGCGCCGCACGCCTGGGCGGCCAGCAGCCAGCTCGACCACGAGCGGTGACCGACCGTCTCCGCGTAGTCGAGGATCGCCACCGGCAGGCTGCCCACCCCGGCGCCGACCAGCACCACGGCGATCAGCAGCAGCCGCAGCGGGCCCGAGCGCAGCGCGCCGGCCCAGTGACGCTCCGCGTGCGCGCCGCGCCAGCCGCGCACGGCCGGCGTCGTCACGAACCAGATCGTGCCGAGCAGTTGGAGCGCGGCGGTGGTGTACACGCCGGCCACCCCGCCGCCGAGCGCGACCGCCGCCCCGGCGACGAGCGGTCCGCAGATGAAGACGAGCTCCTGCACAGCGATGTCCAGCGTGTACGCGGTCGGCACCTGCTCCTCGTCCAGCAGGTCCCGCCACAGCACCCGCAGCCCCGCCTCGAACGGCGGCGCGCCGAGGCCCGCCAGCAGCGCCGCGAGCACCGCCGCCCACAGCGACACGCCCTGCGCCAGGATCGCGAACCCGGCGGTGGACACGACGGCACCGCCGAGCATGACCGGCGGCTGGCGGAACCGGTCCGCGATGCGCGCGAGGACCGGCCCTCCGACGGCGAGGCCGGCCGTGTACACGCCCACGAGCAGGCCCGCGGCGCCGATGGAGAGGCTCTCCCGCGCGTACAGCAGCAGGGCCACCGGCGCGGCCCCGAGCGGCAGCCGCCCGACGGTGCTGGCGGCGAGAACCCGAGCGACCTGCGCGGCGCGCAGCACTGCGGAGACCGACATGGCCGCGATCATGCCATCGGCGAAAACTCCGACGAACGCCGAGATGTTCCAACGTGACGGACGGCGGGCATGTACCCGTCATGTCGTCCACTTCGGCCCAGGCCATGAGCCGCTGCCCGGTCTGCGGCGCCCGCGTCCACGTCAACGCCGGCTCCCCCACGCCACCGCACCAGCCCGACGGCGCGGCTCCCGGCGCCGACCAGTGCCCCGGCACGGGCCGGCCGAGCCGCTGAACCAACATTCGCGCAGCACAGCGCGGGTGGGCCGGGGGTGAAAACGCCGGATCACCCGTTTCACGGCGCGGGCGGGCGGGCCCGCGCGGGCACGATCGTCGGCATGTTGCACCTCGATCCCGACAGCGTGCTGGTGACCACCGCCGCTGAGCTGCAGACCCGCCACCTCGCGCGGGACCCCGACGACCCCAGCCGCTGCGGCGCCTGCGGGGCGCCGCTGCCCTGTCCCGTGGAGGCCGCGGCCGCGCTCGTGTGCAGGGCCGGGGGCCTCTGGCTCGAGGGCGACACGATCGTCGAGGCGCTGGAGCCGCCCACCCAGCTCATCGCGATCCTCCCGGCCGAGGTGTGACCGTGCGCCATCTCCAAGTCAAATGACGTAATCGGCGGGGCGGCGGCCGGGCCTAGCGTGGCGGCAGAGCTCTCGAGGAGGAATCAGATGAGTACCGGTGACCCCATCCGCAACGTCGTGCTGGTGCACGGCGGTTTCGTCGACGGCGGCGGCTGGCAGGCGGTGTACGAGCTGCTCAAGGCCGACGGCTACCACGTGAGCGTCGTGCAGAACCCGACCCTGTCGCTGGCCGGCGACGCGACCGCGACCCGGCAGATCCTCAACCTGCAGGACGGGCCCACCGTGCTGGTCGGCCACTCCTACGGCGGTGCCGTCATCAGCGAGGCCGGCACCCACGAGAAGGTCGCGGCCCTCGTCTACATCGCCGCGTTCGCGCCCGACAAGGGCGAGTCCGTCAACACCCTCATCGCCGACCCGCCGCCCGGCGCCCCGGTGCCGCCGATCCTGCCGCCGGTCGACGGCTTCCTGTTCCTCGACCGCGAGAAGTTCCACGAGTCCTTCGCCGGGGACCTCCCCGCCGGCCGCGCGGCGTTCCTCGCCGACGCGCAGGTGCCGTGGGGCCTGGACGCACTCGCCGGCGCGGTCACCGAGCCGGCCTGGCGCACCAAGCCCAGCTGGTACCTCGTCGCCACCGACGACAGGATGATCCCGCCGCCCGCCCAGCGGGCGATGTCCGAGCGCGCCAGCTCGACCGTCGTCGAGGTGCCCGGCAGCCACGCCATCTACGAGTCCCGCCCCGACGCGGTCGCCGACCTGATCAAGCGAGCCGCCACCGGCCAGTAGCCGGACATCAGCAGGCGCCCTGGCCACACCGGCCGGGGCGCCTCACCACGTCCCCTGCCGGTCTCGGTCCGACGCGCATCCCCGCCGCCGGGCTTGGTCGTGCCGGCGGGGCCGGCCGCGTGTACAACAGATGCGTGGATGCCAAGCGCGCGCAGGGAATCGGGTTCGCCGCCGCCATGGGCGCCGCCGCCGGGGCGGCCCTCGCCGCGCACCGCGGGCCGCGCGGTGCCGTCACGGGCGCGCTGCTCGGAGCCGGGGCGATGGCCGCCGTCGACGCTGCCGCCCGGGCGATGCAGCGGCCCAACGAGATCCCCGCCGTATGGGCCCG